>JAIUNA010000067.1 GCA_022565265.1 Roseinatronobacter sp.
ATCCCCCCACATAGCGAATTTGTAACCAGCCCCCGGATTTCTCCCGCCAGGCTCGTAACTGATCAACAGTATGTCGAGTCATCTTCTCCTGTA
The DNA here is from genome assembly GCA_022565265.1 of Roseinatronobacter sp. Lineage (GTDB taxonomy): Bacteria > Pseudomonadota > Alphaproteobacteria > Rhodobacterales > Rhodobacteraceae > Roseinatronobacter. Next base: position 94 of record JAIUNA010000067.1, read on the forward strand.
ACCAAGCGGCCCCTCGTGCCCCTAGAGCCGGAAGAGACAAGCACCACATCCGCCCCCCCTGCCCGCAGCGCCGCCACATCCGCCGCCAATGCGCGCAGCCAATCGGCGCGCAATTCACCGCGTTCCACCAGCAAGGCAGAACCGATCTTGACCACCACACGCCGCGCACCAACAAGCGCGCTGGCGGCACTCAGGGTTGCCATGGGCCGTCTTCCTCTGCCTTGGGCTTGGCGCGGTCAATGCGTGCAAGAAGCGCGCGCAATACCTCTTGCATCCCCTCGCCCGACACTGCCGAAATCATATACACTTGGCGCCCGCAAACCTGCTCAAGCGCGGCCTTCTTCTCGGCGCGTTCCTCATCATCGAGCGCATCAATCTTGTTGAGCGCGATTATGCGGGGTTTGATCGCCACATCATGGGAATAGGCGTCAAGTTCGTGATCAATAATGCGCCAGTCTTCGGCCACATCTTCAGATGTGCCATCGACAAGCTGCAACAGCACCGCGCAGCGTTCGACATGGCCCAGAAACTGATCGCCAAGGCCGCGCCCTTCGCTGGCGCCTTCAATCAGGCCGGGAATATCGGCCATGACAAATTCGCGCGCATCAATACCCACAACCCCCAGATTGGGGTGAAGCGTGGTAAAGGGGTAATCGGCAATCTTGGGCCGCGCGTTTGATGTGGCAGCCAAAAAGGTAGATTTGCCCGCATTGGGCAAGCCCGCAAGCCCGGCAGCGGCAATCAGCTTCAGCCGCAGCCAGATTGTGCGTTCTACCCCTTCCTGGCCTGAATTGGCACGGCGCGGGGCCTGATTGGTAGAGGATTTGAATTGCAGATTGCCCCAACCGCCATTGCCGCCCTTGGCCAAAAGCACGCGCTGGCCCCCTTCCGTCAGATCGGCGATAACGGTTTCCTGATCTTCATCCAGAATCTGTGTGCCCACGGGCACGCGCAGCGTGTCCGACTCGCCATCCTTGCCGGTGCGGCCACGCCCCATGCCGCCTTGGCCGGAATTGGCGAAGAAATGCTGCTGATAGCGAAAATCAATCAGCGTGTTCAACCCATCCACAACCTCGGCCCAGACATCGCCGCCTTTGCCACCATCGCCGCCATCAGGGCCGCCATATTCAATAAACTTCTCGCGCCGGAATGACACGCAGCCAGACCCGCCCCCGCCAGAACGGATATAGACCTTGGCAAGATCGAGAAATTTCATAACTGCGCACTCCATTGGCTCCAAGCACGCCGCTTAGCGCGAAATGCGCGCAGGCGCAACGCGATCAGCGTCCTTTCAACAAGCCCCCCAACACGCCGCGCACCAGGGCTTGCCCTGTACGAGAGCCGATTTGGCGGGCCATTGATTTGGCAAAAGCATCGACAGCGGTATCGCCCCGCCGCGCAGGCGCACGGGCTGGCACGGATTTGGCAGGGGCACGGGTGGGGGCCTCATAGCGGCGCGCGGCAGTATATTCGCGCGTGCTCACGGCCTCGGCCGTACTCTTTTGCAAACTGGCCTCGGCCTCTTTTGCCGCTGCCTCAGCGCGGCGCGCCAGCATCTCATGGGCGCTGTCGCTATCCACCAACCGCTCATACTTGCCCGCCACCGGAGAGCGCAGCATCAACATCTGGCGCGCGCCATCCTCGATTGGCCCCATTTGCGCAGCGGGAGGGCGAATAAGCGTGCGCTCTGCAATGCCCGGTGCGCCGCTTTGTTCAAGAAAAGAGGTCACGGCCTCGCCCACGCCCACATCGCGGATCGCATCGCCGATATCAAAACGCGGATTGGGCCGATAGGTTTGGGCAGCACGACGCAGCGCCTGCTGATCGCGCGCGGTAAAGGCGCGCAACGCGTGCTGAATGCGATGGCCCAACTGGCCCAGCACTGTATCAGGCACATCATCGGGGTTTTGGGTCACGAAATACACCCCCACCCCTTTGGAGCGGATCAACCGAGCCACGCGCTCGATCTTCTCCACCAGCGCGCGCGGTGCACCGTTGAACAGCAAATGTGCCTCATCGAAGAAAAACACCAGAATTGGCTTTTCGGGATTGCCAATTTCTGGCAGCTCTTCAAAGAGTTGCGACAAAAGCCATAAGAGAAATGTTGCATAGAGTTGTGGGCTGCGCATCAACCGCTCTGCATGCAGGATAGAGACATAGCCCCGCCCATCTGGCGCCAGGCGCAGGAAATCCGACAATTCCAAAGCCGGTTCGCTGAAGAATTGCGCCGCCCCCTGATTTTCCAAGACCAGAAGCTTGCGCTGGATCGCACCAATGCTTTGGGTCGTGACATTGCCATATTGCAGGGAAATCTCGCGCTGGTTCTCGCCCAGAAAATTCAGGATGGCGCGCAGGTCTTTGAGATCAAGAATCGGCAGGCCTTCGGCATCGGCTATGCGAAAGGCCACATTTATCACGCCTTCCTGTGCCTCTGTCAGATCAAGCATGCGCGACAGCAACAAAGGCCCCACTTCAGCAATGGTTGCGCGCACCGGATGGCCGTATTCACCAAAGAAATCCCAGAAGATCACCGGGCTTTCGCGGTAACCATAGCCCTCTAGCCCGATTGCAGTGGCGCGCCGCTCCAACCCGCCGCGCGGCGTGCCGGGCATGGCCATACCGCTGACATCGCCCTTGATATCGGTCAGAAACACCGGAACCCCGGCATTGGAAAACTCTTCGGCCAGAATCTGCATTGTAATGGTCTTGCCGGTGCCTGTAGCCCCCGCGATCAGGCCGTGCCGATTGCCAAAGCCAAGCCGAAGCAACTGCGCCTCGCTCTGGCTCTCGCCGCCACCGCCCACAAATATCGCGTCCAAATTTTCAGACATTGCAAAACTCCATTAACCAAAGGATCATCAAAGTAGCAAACGATCCGCGCCCCGGACGCAAGAGAAAAGATATGTTAACCATTTCGCGCCACAGTCAAAGCTGCAAAACTTGGTGACGCCGGTTTTGCATTTTCCTCCCTGTCAACTGGCTGCGCCTGCGGGCGCAGCTTCTTTGCGCGCAGATGCAACGTGACACCGCCAGCGCCTGCGCTGTCAATTCGGGTCAACTGCGCTGAAATTCGTGGAAAATTCCTGTTATGAGATAGGGGTTGACGGATAGAATGATTCATCTTACGGTCTGCTCAATTCGTCGGCCAGTCCGACAGGGAGCGAAAAAAATAATCAAGAAATAAGGGCCTGCGGGCCCTTATTTTATTGCCGCTCCGGCGTTAGAGGCGAAAATCGTGGATCATGATCCAAACGCCATTTGCGCAGCCATCCTACATTCCAAATAGCGCTCATCTGCGCAGATGATCACATGGGCGACAACCGCGCTTTTGCACCTGACACAGCCCAAGGCGCATGTTATCACGCAGAAAATCCAGACAGTGATGTGAGGGAATGCAGATGAGAAATACCGCTTCGGGCCTGTTTAAGACAACCGCGCTTGCCGCCGCATTTGCGATTTATGGAATGGGCCTGGCCGCCCAGACAGAGCAGGCTTCAGACTCGCCACTTGCCGGGCTGTCCACAGGCGAAGTCATCAATACCGATGGCGAGGGCGAAAGCTATATCGGCACGACACATGGCGATTGGGAATTGGTCTGCGTGCGTCTGGCAGATGAGCAAGACCCTTGCCAGATGTATCAACTTCTGCGCGATTCCGAGGGCAATGCGACAGCGGAGATCACCATCTTCCCCTTGCCCCCCGGACAGGAAGCCGCAGCAGGCGCAACAATTCTGACGCCACTTGAAACGCTGCTGACAGCACAATTGATCATGCAGGTGGATGAAGGTTCGGCAAAGCGGTATCCGTTTACTTTCTGCACTGCGATTGGCTGCATCGCACGTGTGGGTTTCACCGCCGAAGAGATTGACAGTTTCCGCCGGGGTGCAAGCGCTCTGTGGCAGCTCGTCCCTGTGGCTGCCCCGGACCAGGTAGTGGAGCTTTCCATGTCGCTGAGCGGGTTCACCGCGGCCTTTGCAGAGTTGAGCGAGCAGCTTGGCGACTGAGCCACATCTGCGCGGGATAACATAAATCACGCTGACAAAGCCCGGCCAGATGGCCGGGTTTTTCTATGGCAGATCCAGCGTCATGCCAAAACCCGGATCTCGCGCGCGCGCCAAACGCAACGCGGCCTGATGCGCGAAAGCCTGTGTCAATGCGCGACGTCGCGCCGCTGCCAACCGTGTTTCAGCGGCCATGCGCACCATTTCGGCCCCAAAATCATCGGCCAGTATCACACCGGTCTCTTCCGGCAAAAGCGCAAGAGAAAATTCGGGCGGCACGGCCCAGAAAAACCTGTCACACCACGCCAGATAGGTTTGCCATTTACGATCAGAGATGAAATCGGCCCGGCTGGATTTACACTCGACAATCCAGACCTCTCCCTTCGGCCCCAGCGCGATAACATCTACTCGCGCCCCGCGTTGTGGCACGAATTCCGTCAAGGGCGCAAAGCCCGCAGTGACAAGATAACGGCACACGCCCCGCGCAAGCCGAAATCCAGGTGCCAGCCCTTGCTCTGTCAGTCTTTGTTCTGTCAGATCATCCATGCGGATATCTTGAACATATAGTGAACATCGGTCAAGGCATGTCGTTACTACCAAGACCCCTTGCGCAACCGATCGCAGCACCCTATCTCAAGGGCAGGCAGGTTCTGCTCTTCGCGTGCGTGGCCCTTTTCCAGTGGCCGATAAGCATCTCCGAGGGAGCTGGCTCTGGCGGGGTCCTGGCTCTGCTATCTGGTGCCCACCTGATAACCTCAGGCTCTCGGGAAACTCACGCCGCCACGGTCGCTGCGGGCCTGCCGCCCCTGCCCATTCGACTGGGTTGAAATCCGCACCGGGATAAGATCATGGCTATGGATGGGCATGCCGCGATCATCGTCATCGTCATCATCCTCTTCATAGCCCATTCGCATGATGCGGATAGCAAATTGCACCCCTGCGAAAACAAGCCCATTGAAGAAAAAGATCAAAAACAGCCCCAGCAACCCGTCACTCGACCCGAAGACAAGGCGCTGAAGGTTGCCCACATTGAAATAGATCAGAATCGCTGTAAAAATCGCTGACAAGCCGAAGCCGATCAAAATCTGCTGGATATAGAGCTTCACGAGCTTTGGCATCGCGGGCCTCCTTATGGCGCTTCCCTATAGATATAGGCTGTCAAAGCTTAAACAAGGGTAAGTTGGCATATGAGACGGACAGATGCAGAAAATGGCCGATATTGCACCCGGCTGCACAATGGCACGGCCAAAATGCAAAATATACGTCTGCCATTTTGATGAATGGTCGGGGCGATAGGATTCGAACCTACGACCTACGGTACCCAAAACCGTCGCGCTACCAAGCTGCGCCACGCCCCGACTGATCCGCTCTTTAGCGAGGTTGTCAGAGCGTGAAAAGGGGAAAACCAATCTGGGAGTAAAGTTTCTCGCTATTCGCAGGGCCAGACCGCGATTGCAGGGTTCAGACGCGGATGGCGCAGTTCGCTCCCCACGGCAATACCCAGACGCTCGGCCAAACCGCCATTGATCTCCAACACCATCAGCACATTCGGCCCACCGGGAATGGGGGTTGTATCCAGCGGAATCGCATTGGAATGCACCCGCGTCACCACGCCTGTGGGATCAACAAACACCATATCCAGCGGAATGAGCGTGTTCATCATCCAGAAAGATGGCTCTGTCGGGGCATCATAGATGAACAGCATCCCTGCCGAACGGGCAAGCCGCTCTCTATGCATCAAGCCCAGTGCGCGCAACGGCTCTGTATCAGCAATCTCGACCGAGAAGCGCGCCTGCCCCCAAGGGCCGCGCAGATCAACTTGCTCCGGGGTGCAGGCCGCCTGCGCACTGGCCGCGAAAAGCCCCAGCAGCACCGCCGCGAGCAGGCAGCCCCAGAGACGCATCATTCTTTTACCTCGCCGCCAGCCCCGCGTTCTGGCAGCCCAGCTTCCCACGGCTCTATGGATATAGCCATGCGCCCGCGCTCGCCCTGTACGGCGCGCAGGCCAATCGCCTCGCCGGGTTGCAGATCTGCCATGCCGGAACGGCGCAGGGTTTCCATATGTACAAACACATCGTCCGATTTGCCAAAAACATTGGCAAAGCCAAACCCCTTGACCTTGTCAAACCATTTCACGCGCGCAGGCTCCAGAGGGATGGATTTGTCGATCGCGACAAACTCGCCATCCCCTTGCAGTTGCACATCGCCGTCATCTTCCGGGGGCAGGACTTCGAGCACCTCATGCGCCTGCAAACCACGGGCTGTATTCTGCACCGTAATGCGAATGCGCGCCCGATCGCAAACAGAGCTGAGGCCGAAATTGCGCAACGCATTTGCATGCAGCAAGATATCCGTCTCGGCTTCCTCTGACAAAATGAACCCGAAACCTTTGGCGGGGTCGAACCATTTGACAACACCCACGATCACGTCGGAAGAGTGTTCATCTATCGCCATTGTCATGCACTCGCTCAGTTCTGGTGGCCATACTGTAACAGGCTCACGTTCGTCTCATTATACGCTGTGTTTCACGCACAAATCTGCAAGCCTTCGCTTCAGGGCGAAAGCCGCAGCACCTCCCATGCTACGCCATCTGACGCCCTGCGCCAACGATAGCGGTCATGCAGCCGAAATGTCCCATCGGCCCAAAACTCTATCTCGACAGGCGCGATGTTGAAACCACCCCAAAACGGGGGGCGCGGCGGATTGGTTCCATGCCGCGCCGTCTGGCGTGCAACCTCGGCCATCAGTTCGGCGCGCGAAGCCAAGGGCTGCGACTGGCGCGAGGCCCAAGCCCCCAGCCTACTTTTGAGCGAGCGTGAGGCATAATAGGCATCTGCGGCCTCACCTTCCACTTTCGAGACATGCCCCCGCACCCGGATCTGGCGGCGCAGGGATTTCCAATGCATCACAAACGCAGCTTTGCCAGCGAAATCAAGCTCCGCCCCCTTTGCACTTGTGTAATTTGTGTAGAAGGTAAAGCCATCCGCAGTGACATCCTTCAAAAGCACCATACGCGCATTGGGCATGCCGCTTGCATCCACCGTTGACAAGGCAATGGCATTGGGATCGTTTGGCTCGGTCAGTTCGGCCTCTGCAAGCCAACGCCGCACAATCGCGAACGGGTCATCCCCGGCAAATATTCCATCTCTTTCGCCCAAAGCCACTCCAACTCCTCAAGCATGTTGAACAGCCAAGCCTATCTGGATGATCATGACAAGGCTACAGGCGATCTAACAGGGAATGCCGGCGAACCTCCATCACGAACATCAGAAAACTCAAATCTTCATACTTGTTAACAACTTCATTTTCTGACGCAAGCCCGCATTGTGCAACCCCACCTGTTTTGCCGCTTCTGTCGGTTTATCAATCATCCCGCCCCAAGACCCGCACGCGCGCTTGCGGCGCTGCCGCGCTTGGCATAAAACATCCCAACGCCGAATTTAGGGAAAGACAAAGATATGAACGGATTGATGAGCGGCAAGCGCGGGCTGATCATGGGGCTGGCGAATGACAAATCCATCGCTTGGGGCATTGCCAAGGCGCTGGCGGATCATGGCGCAGAGATGGCCTTTTCCTATCAGGGTGAAGCGCTCAAAAAGCGCGTCCTGCCGCTGGCCGAGCAACTGGGCACGCCACATCTGTTTGAATGCGATGTCGCAGATATGGACAGCGTTGATGCCCTCTTTGCTGGCCTGAAGGCATTGTGGGGGGAGATTGATTTCGTTGTCCATGCAATCGGATTTTCGGACAAGAATGAATTGCGTGGTCGGTATGTGGATACGAGCCGCGACAATTTCGCGATGACGATGGATATCTCGGTCTATTCCTTCACAGCCGTGTGCAAACGCGCCGCAGAGCTTATGCCCAACGGTGGCAGCTTGCTGACCATGACCTATTACGGCGCAGAGCAGGTTATGCCGCATTACAATGTGATGGGTGTGGCCAAGGCCGCGCTGGAAGCATCTGTCAAATATATTGCCGAAGATCTGGGCAAGAATGGCATCCGCTGCAATGCGATCAGCGCAGGCCCGATCAAGACGCTTGCGGCTTCTGGCATCGGCGATTTCCGTTATATCATGAAATGGAACGAGCTGAATTCGCCGCTGCGGCGCAATGTGACTCAGGAAGAAGTGGGCAAAGCAGCGCTTTACCTGCTGTCCGATCTGGGATCGGGTACAACAGGCGAAAACCTGCATGTGGATGCAGGCTATCATGTCGTGGGCATGAAGGCCGTAGATGCGCCTGATATCGACGTTGTGACCGGCAAGAAGGACGCCTGAGATGACCGACCGCCTGCCTCATGAAAAAGGTTTTCATATCAGCTGGGATCAAATCCACCGCGACAGCCGCGCGCTTGCGTGGCGGCTGGACAAGCAAGGCCCGGATGGCGGGCAATGGCACGCGGTGGTGGCCATCACACGCGGCGGGCTGGCCCCGGCCATGATCATCGCGCGCGAATTGGATATCCGTGTTGTCGATACAATCAGCGTGAAATCCTATGATTGGCAGGAACAGACCGAGGCCAAAATCCTCAAGGCCCCCCAAGCCGAAATCATGGGGGCGGATGGCGAGGGCGTGCTGATTATCGATGATCTGGTCGATACGGGCAAAACTCTGGAACTGGTGCGCAAGATGTTCCCCAAAGCCCATTTTGCCACTGTCTATGCCAAGCCAATGGGGCGGGAGATGGTGGATAGTTTCATCACCTAAGTGTCACAGGACAAATGTATTTTCTTCCCCTGGGACATGGCACTTCAATATGTAGAACCTTACCGGGGGCGATAAGCCCCCGCCAGACGTTCAACCAGACCCACCAAAATCGACAGACCTATCCCGGCCATTGCCAGCGTCAGCAGGGCGAATTTCAGGGCTGCAAAGCTGGAATAGATCAGCGCCAATGGCTGCGCAATATTGCCCGGATCTGCGAGCATGAGAAACGAGCCCAGGTTTTCCATCACATCCATCGCAGCTCCGGCCACACCCAGCACCGCCGCCCCGATCCCCAGACGCGCGCCATAACCGCCCGGCCCGCTAAGGCGTGCCACGAATGTGCCCAGCAAAACCGACAGCACCATGATCGCGGCGATAAAGGCAAAATCAATGAACTGGGTCTGCCAGTAAATCTCCAGCGTGCCTTCTGCGATCATATGCGCGTAATAGCCTTCGATCTTCTGCGCATCAAAGGCAAGTTGCCCGGCCGCATAATCAACCGGATGGCGCGCGGCCACATAGCTGGAATCCAGCCTCTGCTTGATCAGACTGAACGCCGCCATGGCTGCAAGAACCAGCCCCCCATGCGCCAGAACAGGTAAACGCAAAACCTTCGCAAACATGATTATCTCCAAATACATTCCACGGAATATGATTCATATTCCAAGAAATGAAAAAGCAAGACGAAAACGAAACTCCACCGCTTCCGGCCAGATTCGGGCAGCAATTGGGCATTGCAAGCCAACTCTACAGCGGGCTGATCGCGCGTTTGCTGGAACCACATGATCTGACCTATCCGCAATTCATGCTGCTCGTGCATCTGGCGCGACAGGGGCAGCCACGCGCATTTCCGACATGGCGCGCACGGTGGAGTTGACAAAATCCGCTGTCACCAAGGCCGTACAGAAATTCAGCGCCCTCGGTTGGGTCGAGATCGGGCAGGATGACCGCGATGGGCGCAACAAACCTGTACGCCTTACATCACTTGGCCAGTCGCAACTGGTCGCGGTGCAACGCAGCTTCGGCCCCGTATTTGCAGAGGTGCTGGAAGAATGGGCCGCAGGGTCGCTGGAGCGTTTGATCCACGATTTGGGCATACTCAGCGAAAAGCTTCAGCGCATGCGCAAGACGTAAACACCGGGTTCAGGTCAGCCGCGCTGCGATCAGGGCACAGGCCTTTGCCACCGCCGCATCAATACTCAGATCAGTGGTGTCAAGGATCATCGCGTCTTCGGCAGGGCGCAAGGGCGCATATGCCCGGCCCATGTCGCGGGCATCACGTGCGCGGACTTGCTCCAGCACCTCGGCAAATGTGCCCTCGCCCGTCTCTGCGAAACGGCGCGCGGCGCGCACTTCTGCGCTGGCCGTCACAAATATCTTCACATCTGCCTCCGGGCAGATGACCGTGCCAATGTCGCGCCCATCCAGCACCGCGCCCCCCTCGCGCGCGGCAAAATCGCGCTGAAAGGCAACCAGCGCCGCGCGCACCTGCGGGATCGTCGCCACACGGCTCGCCGCCACGCCCGCCGCAAGGCTGCGCAGATCGGGCCGCGCCAGATCGTCTGGCGAGAGGCTTTGCGCGGCCTGCACCGGATCGCCGCCTTTCATACCCACAGCCCGGTACAAAAGCCCTGTATCCAGATGCGCAAAGCCAAACTCCTGCGCAAGGGCGCGACTGATCGTGCCTTTGCCCGCAGCCGCAGGGCCGTCAATCGCAATGGTAAACGGCATCTACTCTCCCTTCGCGCAACCAAATGGCCGCAGATGATAACAAAATCTCCAGATTTCCGGGTTATGCCTTAAAGTAATCCCACTTCGCGTGTAAAGCCGTGGTCACGCCATGCAGACACTTTAAACCCTGGACTTTTCCGTATGCCCTTCGCCTTTCGTACCACATTTGTCGCCATCCTCGCCTTTGGTCTGATGGCACAGCCAGCACTGGCGCAGGAACGGGCGCTTGCCTTCTCGCTCACAACCGGCGCGCGGGTTGGCCCCGCATATCCCGGTGCCGGGGAAAACAGTTTGCGCCCGATGGGGGCGCTTGGGCTTACGGGTGTACAATTTGGCGCCTTCACCCGTGGCCAGCCCGATGGCCCCTCTGCTGGCCCCTCTGCTGGCCCCGCCAGCCTTGCCCCCGGAACAGGCATTCGGGGCGCATTTCGCATGATCGCGCCACGCGCAGGCACCGGCGCGCTGGCAGGGATGGATGATCTGGGCAGGGCAATTGAACTGGGCCTTGGCCTGCATCACACGCGCCAGAACTGGCAAATCTATGGCGAGATGCGCTATGGAGCGATTGGCCATCGCGGCGTGGCGGGCGCGTTGGGTGCGAACCTGATCTGGCGCAGCGAAACCGGGCAAATCCTGCATGGCGGCCCCCGCGCTGAATTCGGCAATGCCCGCTATGCGCGCAGTTATTTTGGCGTAACACAGGCAGAAAGTGCTAGAAGCGCCACATTCGCACCCTACCAGCCGGGTGGCGGCTTGCAGTCTGTCGGGGTGGAATTGGGCGCGTATCAACCGCTCTCGCCCGAATGGGGGATCGCAGGCAGTCTGCGGTTTGACAGGTTGCGCGGAGATGCTGCGCTATCGCCCATCGTGCAACAGGGCAGCCGCGCACAGTTGACCAGCCAAATCGGACTGACACGGCATTTCAACCTGCGCTTCTAAACGCTCAAGATTTGAGCCTTTTGGCGGCTCTGCCCTGCCGCAGGCATGGCCAAGCGCCCGGTTGCGCGCTAGGTTCTGCGCAACACCAAGAAAGAGGGCCATATGACCAGCATCGCGCGCGCAATCCTTCAGGAATTTGATCTCACCACCCTCGACACCCATCCGGGCAGAGTGGTGATCTTTGCCGATCCCGCCAGCCCCCTGCCCCGCGCGGCCAAGCGCGCTGACAAACTGACCAAGGGCGCGGTGGCGCGTGCCGTCGCATCGGATGCATTTTCAAAGCTGAAACCGGGTGACGGGATGATGCTGGGATGGCCTTCAGGCCTGCAAGCCCAGACGCTTCACCTTATCCGTATGCCCGCGCGGCCAGAGGCCAAGGCCCTGCGCGCCGCGGGTCTGAGCATTGGCAAAGCGCATGGCCCGCAAGCCGCGCTTGTCTGTGCCGATGCCCTGCCCATCGCGCCACTGGCGCAAGCGGCACTCTTGCGTGCCTATCACTACGAGGCGCAGAAATCAGAGCCGAAACCACCCTTTGGCGCGATCACCTTCATGGCCCGCGCCGCTGAAAGCCAGAGCACGGCACTGGCCGAAGCCGAAGCGCTGGCCCGCGCCACCCATCTGACGCGCGATCTGGTCAATGCTCCGGCAAATATCCTGACCACCACCAGCTTTGCCGCCCAGATTGAAGAGATGCAAGACCTTGGCCTGAAAGTAGAAATTCTGGATGAGGCCGCGATGGAAGCGCTGGGGATGGGCGCGCTTCTGGCTGTGGGCCAAGGCTCGGAAAGCCCTTCAAAACTGGCCATCCTGCACTGGCAGGGCGCAGAAGGCCCGCCGCTGGCCATTATTGGCAAAGGGGTGGTGTTTGATACCGGTGGCATTTCTCTCAAACCTGCCTTGGGGATGGAAGAGATGACGATGGATATGGGCGGGGCGGCGGTTACTGTAGGTCTGATGCAGGCGCTGGCCGAACGGGGCGCGCGCGCCAATGTCGTGGGGCTGGTTGGGCTGGTGGAAAACATGCCCGATGGGCGTGCACAACGCCCCGGCGATGTGGTGCAATCCATGAAGGGCGACAGGATCGAGGTGATCAATACCGATGCCGAGGGCCGCTTGGTGCTGGCCGATGTTCTATGGTATGCGCAAACCCGTTTTGCCCCGCGTGCCGTGATCAATCTGGCCACCCTGACAGGGGCCATCATCATCGCGCTGGGGCATGACAAGGCCGGGGTTTTTGCCAATGATGATGCGCTTGCAGCCGCGTTTTTGCAGGCAGCTGCCGATATGGGCGAAGGCGCATGGCGCATGCCGCTAGACCCCTGCTACGAGCCATTGATAAAATCCCGCATTGCCGATGTGAAGAATTCGGGCGGCAGGCCCGCAGGTTCGATCACGGCGGCGCAGTTTCTGCAACGCTTTATCCAGCCCGGAATGCCTTGGATGCATCTGGATATTGCCGGCGTGGCGCTTACCAAAACCGACAGCGCCCATGCGCCCAAAGGCGCCTCTGGCTGGGGGGTGCTGAGTCTGGATGCGCTGATCCGGGCGAAGTTTGAAAGCAGGTAGCCCAATGGGCAAGGCCATGTTCTACCATCTGACGCGTGACCCGCTGGAAGTGACAGCGCGCAACCTTCTCGCCCGCGCCTATGGGCAGGGGTTGCGCGTGGCTGTGCGCGGACGGGCAGACGCGCGGATGGAGTGGCTCGATCAGGCGCTATGGCAGGGCGAGGTACAAGATTTCCTGCCCCATGGGTTGGCAGACAGCCCCCATGCCGCCGATCAACCCATCTTGCTTACAACCCGCGCTGACAGCCCCAATGCGCCTGCCATCCTGATGCTGATCGACAGCGCCAAGGCCCTGCCCGATGAAATAGGCAATCTAGAGCGGCTCTGGGTGCTGTTTGACGGCAATGACCCCGATGCCGTGGCCC
>JAIUNA010000068.1 GCA_022565265.1 Roseinatronobacter sp.
AGGCAGGCTGTCAGATGCCGCAGCGGCAGGCCAAGGGCGCGCAGGGTGCGAAACATGGCGCGGCGCTGCTCGAAGGCCAGCCCAACGGCGGAATGCACGATGAACAGCCCCACTGCAAAGGCCAACAGGCCAAAGGCCGTGAGGTTGAGGTGGAAACTGTCGGTCAGCCCTGCCAGATCGGCCCCGTCACCGGGGCCAACCAGCCGCAGATCGGGGGCCAGCGCCTCTAGCGGCGGGGCAGTTGGGGGCGGCGGGCCAGCCAGGGTTAGCCGGGTGATCTGGCCCTCGGCCTGCAACAGGGCCTGTGCAGTGGCGATATCGGCCAGAACAAGGCCCACAGGCACGCCCGGCGATGGGTGCAAGGGCATTTCTGCCGCGCCAATCTCTTGTATGGTCTGGGGATGGGCATAGCCAAGCCCGGCAAAAAACGCGCCCGGATCAGATGCGGCAAGGGCTGTGCCTGCCCCGGCTGGCGCGGTGAACGGGTCTATCCCCAGCACTGTCACGCGCGCGGCACCAATCTGGCTGCGCCCTTCCAACACTGGCGAAACCGGCCAGCCTGCCCGGCGCAGGGCCACAAATTGCGCGGGGGCTATCTGCCCGCTTGGGTGTTCCAGATGCGAAGTGCCGCCATCTGCAAGCAGCCCCTCTGCCGTGGCATAAGCTGCGCGGGCCTCGGCATTGAGCGCCTGAACCCCCGACCAAAGCGCCGTGGCCAGTGCAAGCCCTGTCAGCAACATGGCCAGTTGCAAAGGGCTGCGCAGCCAATGCGACAGCAGCGCCGCAAGGGTGGTGCGGATCATGGCGCACCATCCAGAACACCCGCGCGCAGATGCGCGCGCGCGTCACAGCGCGCGGCCAGGCGGGGCGAATGGGTAACAAGCAAAAGCGCCACGCCCTCGGCGCGCGTCAGGCCCAGCATCAGATCAAGCACGCGCTCGCCTGTGCCCTCGTCCAGATTGCCGGTGGGTTCATCTGCCAGCACCAGCGCGGGCCGTGCGGCCAGACAGCGGCCAATGGCCACGCGCTGTTGCTGGCCCCCAGACAGCTGTTCGGGATAGCGTTGCAAAAGCCCTTCCAGCCCAAGGGCCTGCGCCAGCGCGCGGATATGGGCGCGATCCTCGCGCCCCGCCAGCCGCGCCTGAAAGGCCAGATTTGCCGCCACATTCAACGAGGGGATGAGATTGAAGTGCTGAAACACAAGCCCCACCTGCCCACGGCGCAAGCCTGCGCGCCCAGCTTCGCCCATACTCCCGATATCTTGCCCGGCCACCAGAATGCGGCCCTGATCGGCCTGCTCCAACCCGGCGGCGATATGCAACAGGGTGGATTTGCCACTGCCGCTTTCGCCTGTCAGGGCCAGCGATTGCCCGGCCTCCAGCCGCAGTGAGACATCGCGCAACACCTGCACGCGGCCCTCAGAGCTTTCAAAACTTTTGCTGACATGTTCCAGTTCCAAAGCGCTCATTGCAGCTCCTGTAAGGGCAAGGCCCAGTGTGGCAAGGATAGGATGCACAAGCGCGCTGTCCAGCCATGGGCAGATAAGAGCGGGGAGGGGGCATTCGCCCTTACCTTGGCCAATCCCCGCACCCGGCCCGGTTAACACGGGCCGCAGGCCCGCCGGGCAGCGCCCGACCGCCCCTTGGGCGGGCGCTTTGCTGCCACCTGCGCGGAAACAAGGGTGTCATCCCCGACCTTCTCCCCCCCCCGCACAGCCACCCCTCATGGCCTAACCTTAGCGTAGCTGGGCAAGATTAGCTGCCATCATCCCAGAATTCGGCATCCCAGATTGCGGGTGTGCCGCAAATTTGCGGGTCTGGCGGGACAACAACCGTTGCGGCCTTGGCCGGATAGTCAAACGCGCCAAGAACATGCTGCAACACCGCCAGCCGCGCGCGATATTTGTCTTCGGCGCGGATGATTGTCCAAGGGGCGGTATCGTTATGGCTGCGCTCGAACATCTGGGCGATGGCATGGGTATAGCTGTCCCATTTGCCCAAGCCCTCCACATCAATACGCGACAGTTTCCAATGCCGCATCGGGTCTGCCTCGCGCGCCAGAAGGCGGCGCAACTGTTCGGCGCGTGACACATTCAGCCAGATCTTGATCAGATGCACCCCGTCACCCACCAGCATGCGCTCGAACTCTGGCAATTGCTGGAAAAACCGCTCCTGTTGGTCAGGGGTGCAAAAGCCAAAGACAGGCTCTATCACGGCGCGATTATACCAAGAGCGGTCAAACAGCACCATTTCGCCACCCGCAGGCAGGCGCGCGACATAGCGCTGAAAGAACCATTCGCGCAATTGGCGGTCTGTCGGGCGGGGCAGGGCCTCTATGCGTATGGTGCGATGATTGGCCACTTCCATAATCCGGTTGATCGCCCCGGATTTGCCCGCCGTATCGCGCCCCTCGAAGACCACGATCACACGCTGGCCAGTATCTGCGATCCAGTGTTGCAGCTTGACCAGTTCAAATTGCAGCGGCTTGAGCATGGCCTCGTATTCTGCCCGTTTCATCCAGCGCGGATAGGGGAAATTCCCGGCCAATGTGTCGCGCTTGCGGGCGCGTTCCACTGTTTCGCGCAGAGCAGTGGGGGCGGTGTTTTCTAAAAACTCTGTAATCTGCCCGGCAAAGGGCATTGGAATGTCTGACATGATCGCTCTCTTGCTATGCAAGGCCATCAAAGGCGCGAATCATCCATGAATGAAAGGAATTTGGCGTGGAGTGTCTGGAGCGGGCAGCGGGAATCGAACCCGCACCAAGAGCTTGGAAGGCTCATGTGATACCATTTCACCATGCCCGCGCTTGCTCCATCGCTAGACCAAGGGCGCGCGAGGGTCAAGCGGTGAGAGACAAGAAGGCCCCCTCACGCAGCCTCCTCCCGCCGCACGCCGCGCGCGCGAGGGCAGGAAGATTGTCAAAAGCCCCAGAAGCGGCAGAAAGGCGCAGGCCTGATAGACCCAGACAATGCCCCGGAAATCGGCCATCACCCCAAGTGCGGCAGCCGCAATCCCGCCCATGCCAAAGGCAAAACCAAAGAAAATGCCCGCCACCAGCCCCACGCGCCCCGGCAGCAGCGCTTGCGCATAAACCACAATCGCCGGAAAGGCCGAGGCGATGATCACCCCGATCACAACCGAGATGGCGGCAGTGGTCCCAAGCCCCACATAGGGCAGGATCAGCGTAAAGGGCAACACCCCCAGAATAGAGGCCCAGATCACCACCAGCGGCCCGAACCTGTCCCCGATCAGCCCGCCCAGCATTACCCCGGCGGCTGTGGCCGCCAGAAACAGAAACAGCATTTGCTGCGCGGCCTCTATGCCCAGATCACACCGGTCGATCAGAAAAAACGTGTAATAGTTGGAAATGCTGGCGGTATAGGCGTTTTTGGAGAAGGTGAGCACCGCCAGAACCACAATCGCCCAACCCACGCGGCGGCGGCTTAGCCCGTGGCTGGCCACGGCCCGGCCCTTTGCGGCATTGGCGCGGGCCAGAGTGCCATACCACAGGCCCACGCGGTTAAGGATCACCATGCCCACCAGTGCCAGAATGGCAAAAGCCGCAACACTGGGCCGCCCCAAAGGCACAACAATGAAGGCCGCCAGCAATGGCCCCAAGGCAGAGCCGAAATTGCCCCCCACCTGAAACAGCGATTGCGCCGTTCCAAATTTGCCCCCTGATGCAAAACGCGCCACGCGGCTGGATTCCGGGTGAAACACGGCAGAGCCGATCCCAATGAGCATGGCGCCCACCAGCAAACCGCCATAGCTTTGCGCCAGTGCCAGCAATAACAGGCCCACAAGGGTTGATCCCATGCCAATGGGCAGTGATTGCGGCAGGGGGCGGCGGTCTGTCACCAGCCCGACCAAGGGTTGCAACAGCGAGGCCGTGACCTGAAATGCGAAGGTCATCAACCCGATCTGCCCAAAGCTGAGGCTGAATTCCAGCGCCAGCAGCGGATAGATGGCCGCCAGAAGCGATTGCATGATGTCATTGATCATGTGGCAAAAGCTGATTGCAACCAGCACGGCCCAAGTGGTTTTGGTGGCGGCAGCAGGGGCGGGGGCGGCTGGGGTTGCGGTCAGGCCCATCGGATAGTCTTTCACATGTGCAGCAATCGCCTTATGCGCCAGCCCGCGCAGGGATGCAAGCGGGTGCATGGTGGTGGCGCGGGGGCAGAGGCGTAGCAAGCTGCCCCCGACCCGTCACAGCAAGGGCGATGCAATCGCCAGTGTGTTGTTGCGCAGCCGCCGCAGCAGTGACCATGCCGCGACATCGGCAGGTGCCAGACGTCTGGCACGGACAAGATAACTGCGCTGGCGCGCGTCCAGATCGGCCACGGCTTGCGGGCATTGAAACAACAGCGCGTTTTCATAATTCAGATCAAAGCTGCGATGATCCAGATTTGCAGTGCCCACCATGGCAAACAGCCCGTCCACTGTGACGATCTTGGAATGGATCAACCCGCCCTCGAACAGGTGAATGCGCACGCCCGCGCGCATCAGATCGGGAAACAGGCTTTCACTGGCAGCCGCAACAATCCGGCTGTCATTGCGCGCGGGCAAGACAAGATCCACCACCACGCCGCGTTCCGCAGCCGAACACAGCGCCGTATGCAGCGCGGGTTCGGGCACATAATAGGGGGTGGTTACGCGCAGAGTGTCGGTTGCGGCATAAAGCATGGCGCGCAGCGCATCCGAGGGTGTTGTGTTGATATCATCGGGGCCGGAGGCGATAACCTGCGCCACCACAGGGCCGGTTCCCCCCTCTGCCAGCGGTTCGGACAAAAGCGCGCTCAGATCCTCGGAATGATGGGTCATCCAGTCTTGCAGGAACACGGCCTGTTGCTGGCGCACAACCGGGCCTTCAAGCCGCATCAGGATATCTACCCAAGGCGCGAAACGGGGTTTGATGGCAAAGGCCGCATCGGCGCAATTGCGGCTGCCCACCCAGGACAGGCGATTGTCCACCACCACAATCTTGCGGTGATTGCGCAAATCCAGCCGCTGGAACAGCAGGCTGACAAAGGGATTGCCCACAGGGGCCGCGCGTTGCACCGCCACGCCTGCCGCCTGCATCTGGCCCCAGAGCGCCGAGCGGATCAGCCTGCGCGCACCGTGATCATCGACCAGCCCACGGCAGGCCACACCGCGCCGCGCGGCGCGGCGCAACGCTTCGGCCATGCGCGTGCCTGGAGTAACGGGCAGCCAGATATAAAACAGCACATGCACATGATGGTGTGCTGTCTCTATCGCGGTGAATATATCTTCCATCATGGCATCGCCTTCGGGCAAAAGTGCCAGATGGTTGCCGCCGACAGGCAAAAAGCCGCTGGTGGCATGGCCCGCCGCAAATGCGGGGCGGGCTGGCCCGCTAACGGCCAGAGGCTGTGCCAGTTGCCGCCTATGGGCGGCCAATAGCTGATTGCGCACCTCGCGCATGCGTTCGTGTTTGGCGCGCTCCAACCGGATTTCGCCAAACAGGAAATAGGCCGCAATCCCCACCCCCGGCAGTGCCGAGATGACTGTCACCCATGCCAGCCGCGCCGTGGGCGTAAGCCCTGCCCGCAGCAAGGCCCGGATGATGAACCCCACCTGAAGCATAACAACCAGAACGAGTGTTGCGCCGGTCATTTCCCACGTTTCCTGCCATTACCAGGCATTTACCCTGTCATGATGCAGAGCGAGAGTCACGCCTTGCGCGCAGGAAAGGCTTGAAGCCCTGCGCGAAGGGCTGTTTAACACCGCGCATCTGGCCATATGATATTGCACCCTATTTCCAAAGGATCGCCCATGCAACTTAGCCCGCTTGTCTATGACCGCTATGTCGCCCCGGCGCGGTTGCGGCCTCAGCTTTGGCGGCTGGGGCTTGGGGTTGGCCTGATGTTGGCAATCTACAGCCTGTGGATGGGGCTGATGGTTGGCGGCGTGGCGCGTGGGCGGGGGGGCGCGCATGTGGATCAGGCCTTGGGGGCGATAGGGCTGGGCGATAGCCCCGTCTCTTTGATCCTGCTTTTGCTGACATTTCTGGGCATGGCGCTGGGCGCATTTGCGGCTGTGCGCTGGCTGCATCACCGCTCTGTCGCGTCGCTGTTCGGGCCGCGCGCGCTGGTGCTGCGCGATTTCGGATATGGGTTTGGTCTGTTCCTGCTGGTGGCATTGCCGGGTATTGTGTGGTTTTTCCTGACACTCGATCTGACACGCGGGGTGGCGTGGTCGGTCTGGCTGATGTTTCTGCCATTGGCGCTTATCGGCCTGTTGATCCAGACAGGCGCCGAGGAGATTGTCTTTCGGGGCTATATGCAGCAGCAACTTGCCGCGCGATTTGCCGCGCGCTGGGTGGCGCTGGTGGTGCCTTCGGTGCTGTTTGGGCTGGTGCATTATGCCCCGGCGGAAATGGGCGGAACCGCTTGGTTGATTGTGGGGGTGACGGGGTTTTTTGGCTTTCTTATGGCCGATCTGACCATGCGTTCGGGAACGATTGGCATGGCTTGGGGGCTGCATTTCGCGAATAATCTGCTGGCCATCCTGCTTTTCACCACGGGCGAGGCACTGGATGGTCTGGCGCTGTATCGGCTGCCCTTTTCGGCCAGTGACACAGATGTGATGCTGCCCATGGTGGCCGCCGATCTGCTGGGAATGGTACTTGTCTGGGCGCTTTGCCGCCTTGCGCTGCGCGGGCGCTGATTGCAATTTTGCACAACCCGCAGTATCTGGGCCTAATCATGCGCAGGAACCCCCGATGAACTGGATTACAAATTACGTCCGTCCCACCATCAATTCGCTGTTTTCGCGGCGCGAAATGCCCGAAAACCTGTGGGAAAAATGCCCAAGCTGCGGCACGATGCTGTTTCACCGGGAATTGACGGAAAACCAGCGTGTCTGTAATTCCTGCGGTCATCATATGACAATCGCGCCGCGCGAACGCTTTGCCAGCTTCTTTGATAACGGGATTTACAAGGAAATCGCCGTGCCGCAGCCGCTGGCCGATCCGCTACATTTCCGCGATCAGAAGAAATACCCCGACCGCATGAAATCCGCGCAGAAACAGACAGGCGAGAAAGACGCCATGCTGGTGGCCGAGGGCGAGGTATTGCGCACGCGAATGGTGGCCGTGGCGCAGGATTTCGGGTTCATGGGGGGGTCTATGGGCATGTATGTGGGCAATGCCATCGTGGCGGCCTGCGAACATGCCGTGGCGCGCAAACTGCCTGTGGTGCTGTTTTCCGCCGCAGGCGGGGCGCGGATGCAAGAGGGGATACTCTCGCTCATGCAGATGCCGCGTTCCACTGTGGCGCTGGATATGCTGCGCGAGGCCGGTTTGCCCTATATCGTGGTGCTGACCCATCCCACCACTGGCGGCGTGACGGCCAGCTATGCCATGCTGGGCGATGTCCAGATTGCCGAACCCGGCGCGCTGATCTGTTTTGCCGGGCCGCGCGTGATTGAACAGACAATCCGCGAAAAACTGCCAGAAGGGTTTCAGCGCGCCGAATACTTGCTGGAACATGGCATGCTGGATCGTGTGACCCCGCGCAAGCAATTGCGCGCAGAGATTGCCACCATCTTGCGCATGCTGACGGGCCAAAGCCCGGTGGTGCATGGTGATCTGCCCCGGCCAGAGCCTGTCGCCGCGCCTGTAGCCGCGCCAAGCCCGGCCCCCGCAGCCAAAACCCCAGATAGCAAATGACACAGGCCAGCGCTGACGCGCTTTTGGCGCGGATGATGGAATTTCACCCCAAGATCATTGATCTGACATTGGATCGCGTCTGGCGCTTGCTGGGCGCTTTGGGCCATCCTGAACGCGGCTTGCCGCCTGTTATCCATATTGCGGGCACGAATGGCAAAGGTTCCACCCAAGCCATGATCCGCGCAGGGCTGGAGGCCACGGGCGCAAGCGTGCATGCCTATACATCGCCGCATCTGGCGCGGTTTCATGAACGTATCCGGCTGGATGGCACCCTGATTTCCGAGGCCGCACTCAGTGCGCTTCTGGATGAATGCCTTGCCGCCAATGGCACAGATGCCATAACCTATTTTGAAATCACCACTTGCGCGGCGCTGCTGGCCTTTGCCCGCCATCCCGCCGATTACACGCTGCTGGAAGTGGGGCTTGGCGGGCGGCTGGATGCCACGAATGTTGTGGATACCCCCGCGCTGTGTGTGATTACCCCTGTCAGCTATGACCACCAGCAATTTCTGGGCGAAACCCTGCCCCAGATCGCGGGCGAAAAGGCCGGGATCATCAAGCGCGGTGTGCCCTGTGTGGTTGGCCCGCAGGAAGACGCGGCGCTAGAGGTGATAGAGGCCCGCGCCGCGCGTCTGGGCGCGCCGCTTCTGGCCTATGGCCAGCATTGGCATGTGGGCATTGAGAGCGGGCGGCTGGTGTATCAGGATGAAAACGGGCTGTTGGATTTGCCACTGCCCAATCTGCCGGGGCCGCATCAGGTGCAAAATGCAGGCATGGCGCTGGCCGCTTTGCGCGCGCTGGGGCGCGGGCAGGGGGCAGAGGGGGCCGTTACCCGCGCCGAATGGCCTGCGCGCATGCAGCGCTTGCGCCATGGCCCGCTGGTGGAGGCCCTGCCGCAAGGCGTGCTGTGGCTGGACGGGGGCCATAACCCGGCCGCAGGGGCTGCGATTGCGGCCACTTTGGCGCAAATGGGCGTGGGGCAGCTCTGGCTGATTTGCGGCATGCTGAACACCAAGGATGTGGCGGGGTTTATGCGGCCTTTGCAGGGGGTTGCGCAGCATTTGCATGCTGTCTCCATCCCCGGAGAGGCCGCAACATTGCCTGCCAGCATAACCGCCGATGCCGCGCGCGCTGCCGGTATTGCTGCCACAGAGGCCGAGAGCGTGGCCGCTGCACTGGCCGAAATCACTGCGCGTGATCCCGGTGCGCATGTGCTGATCTGCGGCTCTTTGTATCTGGCCGGGCATATCCTGCGCGAGAATGGCTAGAATGGTCGCATGTCTTTTTGCGCAAAACCGGTTCCCGGTTTTGCGCGACATACTTTAAGGCCTATCTGCGCGGCGGCGCAATCTGTCCCATGCCCCATATGCCTGCAAGGCGGCCCGGCGTCACCGATAGCCTGTGCCAGAAGGGCGGCTGTCAGTGGATGGGGTGACGCCAAGGCCCGCACCCCATGCCCGTTATGCCACGGCAGTTTTGCCCAGCGATACCCGGTTGCGCCCCCCGGCCTTTGACAGGCGCAAGGCCTGATCGGCGTGATCCACCACTTTGCGAATCTGCTCCAGCACAGTGTGATAACTGTCGCTTTCTGCGGGGTGATGTGCTGTCACCCCGATCGATGCCGTGATCGACAGGTGATAGCCCCCTTGCGTCAGCACAAAGGGGCGCTCTTCAATCTGCTGGCGGATCGCCTCGGCCATCTGATGGGCCTGCGCCAGCCCGCCGCCGGGCAGGATCAGCAAAAACTCCTCTCCCCCGAACCGGGCCAGAATATCCGTTGGCCCGATACGCGCGCCAATCCGTGCGGCCAGTTCCACCAACACATCATCCCCGGCGCTATGGCCAAAATTATCATTCACGCGCTTGAAGTTATCCAGATCGATCATCAATAGCCCAAAGCCACCCGGCCCGGCCATTCCCTGTGCCGCCACCAGATCGGACAGGCGCGACATTGCATAGCGGCGGTTGAACAGCCCTGTCAGCGGATCACGCGCGGCCAGATCCAGCTCTGTGCCCAAAGCGCGGCGCATTGCATCATAGCGGCGCTTGCGCGCGATAAGAGCGGTGCGGCGCAGGTGGAATTCCTCAATATCCAGTGGCAGGCGCATTACATCCTCTGCGCCTATATCCAGCAACATGGCGGCCGAGAGCCGGGACGCGGCCCCCACGAGTGCCAGCTTGGGCATGCGCCGCGTTGCTGGCCGGGCGCGCAATTCGGCAATCACATTCAGCACGCCTTGTTCCAGCACATCCGGCGAAAGCACCAGCAGATCGGGTATCACCCCCTCTGGCAGCGCGGCCAGCAGATCAGACAGCGGCAAAACCCGATCACATGGCACCGCATCAGGTTGCGGCGCGGTGCCATCATGGCCGGGGCGTGGGCCAACCATCACAACATGGGCCGGGCCATGAAACTGTGCCGCCGCCTCGGCCAGCCCAAGGCGCAACATGGGTGTTGCCTGTGTCTGATACTCTGTTTCTGCGGCGCTGTGGCGCAGCAACACCCGAATCCGCGATAGCAGAAATTGTTCGTCGATGGGTTTGCACAGAAAATCATCCGCTCCCGCCCCCAGCGCGCGCAACCGCAATTCGCGCCCGCCATCCGATGAGAACACAATGATCGGGATATGGGCGGTTTTCGGATCGCCCCGCAGGCTGGTGCATAGCTCTGGCGCAGGCATATCAGGCAGCGCATAATTCACCACGATAAGATCGGGCAACAGCCCGCGCGCCATTTCCAGCGCCTCTGCCCCGCTATTGGCATGGAGTGTCTGGTAGCATGCCGAGGCCAGCCTGACCCGCAATACCATGCGGCTTAGCAGCATGTCATCCACCACAAGAATGCGACCAGACATTGTGCGACCACTCCAACAAGCTTAAAGACTCGTTCAGACATACCCAAGAGTGGTTAACAAACCCTTTCATATTCTCCGGGGATTTGCGCTATGACCGAAGAACACGCCGAAACCATTGGTCTTGCCGCCTTGGGCTGGCTATGTGCGCAAGATGATCTCTTGCCCGTCTTTCTGGCCGCCAGCGGCGCGACAATTAGCGATTTGCAGGCCGGGTTATCTGCCCCCGGCGGGCCGGATCGGGCGCTTCTGGTGGCCGGGCTGGATTTCGTGCTGATGCAGGATGAAACCGTCATCGCCGCCGCACAGGCGCAAGATTTGCGCGCAGAGAAGCTGGTGATGGCCCATGCGCTTTTATCCGGCGCGGCCCAGATGCATTGGACATGACAGCCGTATAGCCGCGCCCCCAACATGACTTCGGGCCTTGACTTCTGGCCGCACAGATTGTGTATCGCGGCATTCGTCAGTCTTGCAGACAAAAGGGGCCATCATGCACGCCTATCGCAGCCACACTTGCGCCGACCTCAGATCCACCCATGTGGGCGAGACTGTGCGCCTGTCGGGTTGGGTGCACCGCATCCGCGACCATGGGGGCGTGTTGTTCATCGATCTGCGCGATCATTACGGCATTACGCAGGTTCTGGCCGATAGCGATTCCCCTGCCTTTGGCGCGATAGAGAAATTGCGCGCCGAATATTGCATCCGCATTGAAGGCACAGTGAAAGCCCGCGATGGCGCGCTGGTAAATAGCAAACTGCCCACCGGAGAGATTGAGGTTTATATCCGCGCCATGGATATCTTGGGCGCGGCAGATGATCTGCCCTTGCCCGTTTTCGGCGAACCCGATTACCCGGAAGAAACCCGCCTTTCCTACCGTTTTCTCGATCTGCGGCGCGACGGGTTGCACGCCAATATGATGTTGCGTTCCAATGTGGTGCGTTCCATGCGCCAGCGCATGTGGGATACGGGGTTTACCGAATTTCAGACGCCCATCATCACCGCGTCCAGCCCCGAAGGCGCGCGGGATTTCCTTGTGCCCTCGCGCCTGCATCCGGGCAAGTTTTACGCGCTGCCCCAAGCGCCGCAGCAGTTCAAGCAATTGATCATGGTGTCGGGCTTTGATCGTTATTTCCAGATCGCGCCCTGTTTCCGCGATGAAGACCCGCGCGCAGACCGCTCTCCCACAGATTTCTACCAGTTGGATGTGGAGATGAGCTTTGTCGAGCAAGAGGATGTTTTCGCCGCTGTTGGCCCCGTGCTGCAAGGCGTGTTCGAGGAATTTGGCGCAGGCAAGACAGTTGATCCCTGCACCGATTGGCCGCGCATCCCTTATGCCGAATCGCTGTTGAAATATGGCTCTGACACGCCAGACCTGCGCAACCCGATTGAAATGCAGGTGGTGGCTGACCATTTCCGCGACTCTGGTTTTGCGATTTTCGCCAAGCTGTTGGAAAATGAGGGCACAGAGATTCGCGCCATCCCCGCCCCCACAGGCGGCAGCCGCAAATTCTGCGACCGGATGAATGCCTTTGCCCAAGCCCAAGGGCTGCCGGGGATGGGCTATATTTTCTGGCGCGCTGGCGATAATGGGCTGGAAGCGGCAGGCCCTTTGGCCAAGAATATCGGGCCAGAACGCACAGAGGCAATCCGCGCGCAACTTGGCCTTGGCGAGGGCGATGCCGCGTTTTTCCTTGGCGGCAAGCCCGCGCAGTTTCAATCCGTGGCGGCCAAGGCGCGCGACGAGATCGGGCGCGAATTGGGGCTGGTGGATGAAAACCGCTTTGCTTTTGCGTGGATCGTGGATTTCCCGATGTATGAAGCGGATGCCGAGACAGGCAAGATTGATTTCAGCCATAACCCGTTTTCCATGCCCCAAGGCGGGATAGAGGCGCTTGCGTGCGATCCGCTGGCCGTGAAGGGCTATCAGTATGATCTGGCCTGCAACGGGTATGAATTGCTGTCGGGCGCGATCCGCAACCACAAGCCCGAAATCATGTATCGCGCGTTCGAGCTTGCGGGCTATCCGAATTCCGAAGTCGACAAGCGCTTTGGCGGCATGGTCAAGGCGTTCAAATTCGGCGCGCCGCCCCATGGTGGCTGCGCGGCCGGGATTGACCGGATTGTGATGCTGCTGGCGGATGAGGCGAATATTCGGCAAGTCATCATGTTCCCCATGACCCAGCGCGCTGAAGATTTGCTGTTGAAAGCGCCATCAGACCCAACAAACGAGCAATTGCTCGACCTTGGCCTCAGGCTCGCCCCAAAAGATTGAGGGTGGTAGAGCGTGCGGCGTTCACGCAACCCACTTTAACCTTATGTGCTCGCCTGTCTTTTCGCGCAAAAACCGGTTCCCGGTTTTGGGGGCCCGGGCTGCCGGGGGGGGTTGGCCCGGGGGTTGCCCGTGGGGCCAGCCCCCCCCAAGGGGCGCCCGAAACGCCCCCGGGGGGGGGGGGGG
>JAIUNA010000069.1 GCA_022565265.1 Roseinatronobacter sp.
CCCCCCTGAGGATATTTGGGCCAAGATGAATGCCCAGCTTGGGTAGCGGGGGAGGGCGCGGGTGAGAGCATGTCGCGCAAAACCGGGAACCGGCTTTGCGCCAAAAGACACGCGACCACGTGAGGTTAGAGTGGGGCGCGTGAATGCGAATGAACGCGACACGCGCTAGTCCTGCCACCACCAGATATCTGGCTGAAAGCCGATCCAATCGCCATAGATTGGCAGGGTTTCGGGAAAGCGCAATTCGGCCGCATGGGCAATGCGCGCGCGGTCATTGAACCAGAAGGGCACGACAAAGCGCCCGGCGGTGAGAACCCTGTCAAGTGCCTGTGCGCTGGCGATGAAATCTGCCTTCTCGCTGGAGGTGAGAAGCCGGGTGATGAGCGCATCTATCGCAGGGCTTTGCACCCCCATCCAGTTGCGGGAGCCGGGTATCGTGGCGGCTGCGCTGCCCCAATAGCTTTGTTGCTCTATGCCGGGGCTGAGCGACATGGCGCGCACCATGTAGGTCATGTCGAAATCGAAATTCGTTGTGCGTTCTGTATATTGCGCCGAATCGATTTGGGTAACGGTGACATCCATGCCCAGCCGTTTGAGGGCTTCGGCATAGATATCGGCGATGGAGAGGACTTCGGAAGAGCCTTGGCGCAGGAGAAGCGTGAAGCGAAACGGCGCGCCTGTGCTGTTGCGCAGCACGCCGGCGCTGTCTGGCTCCCACCCGGCCTCTGCCAGCAGGCCAAGGGCGCGGCGCATATTGGCCCTGTTTGCCACAGAGCCATCCGAGACAGGCAGGCTATAGCCTTCCAGCGTGCCAGGCAGAAGATCGGCGGCGAAGGGGGCCAGAAATTCGGCCACGCGGCCTTGGGCGGGGCCGGTATCGGTGGCCAGGAAGGAATTGGAGAAATAGGAGGTGATGCGCGGATCGACGCTGTCATTTACCACCTGAGAGACATATTCGAAATTGAAGGCGTGGATCATGGCCTCGCGCACCCGCCAATCGGCGAAGAGTGGGCTGCGCATATTCATCACGAAGCCCGCAATCCCAGAGGGACGCTGATGGGGGATTTCGGATTTCACCACGGCGCCAGATTGCATGGCAGGGAAATTGTAGCGTGTATTCCAGGCATTGGCATTGGTTTCGCGCATCGTGTTGAGAAGGCCAGAGGTGAAGGCCTCGAACATGGCATTGCCATCACCGAAAAATTCCATGCGAATCTCTTCCAGATTCGCCTGTCCGCGCATGAAGGGCAGATCATTGCCCCAATAATCGGGGTTACGCTTCAGATAGACATAGCGCCCGGCTTCGAAGCGGTCGATCATATAGGGCGCTGTGGTGATGGGAATGACAGAGGTTCCCGATTCGGCGAAATCCAGCCCCTCCCATTGCGCCTTTTGCAGGATCGGACGCAGGCCGAGGATCAGCGGCAATTCGCGGTCAGGCTCTGTGAAGGTGAAGCGGATGCGGTTTGGCCCTGTGGCTTCGGCTTTTGCAACCCGGCCCCAAGCCCCGTGATAGCGGGGATGGCCGATTGTGCCCAATGTCTCATAACTCCAGAGCACATCATCCGCAGTGACGGGGCTGCCATCTGCGAAGCGGGCCTCTTGTCGCAGGGTGAATTCGACAAAGCTGCGGTCTTCATCTGTTTCAACCGATTCGGCCAAAAGCCCATAAAGGGTGAACGGCTCATCCCAGGAGCGGCCCATCAGGCTTTCATAATTGAGATATTGCAACTGCCAGGGCGTACGCCCTTTGAGAATATGGGGGTTGAGGGAATCGAAGCTGCCCACTTCCCCCTGTACAATGCGCCCGCCGCGCGGCGCGTCGGGGTTTACATGGGGAAGATGTGCAAAATCTGGTGGTAATGCGGGTTCCCCATACATAGCTATGCCATGCATGGGCTGGGCGAATGCCGGGGCGCCAAGCAAGACGGCCATAGCGGCCAAGCGGATTGCGGCCCATATCTGGCGCAAATTTGATCTCATCCAAGCAACTCCGGGGTGAAAATGGGGTGGCGTTTCGCCAGACGCTACAATGCGTTGCAAGAGTTTTCAAACTTTTAGCTTGGAAGGCTCTGACAGAATGGTTATATATAACTCACTGCTCGATAGGTTTCTTGCCTGTATGAAACCTGCCTCAATAACTGACGCCCGCCTTGTGCGGGCGTTTTTTTGTTTCGGGCGCACCCTGGAGCCTCTCGCCTCTGGTCTTTGGTGGTTCTGGGGCTATGCTGCAGGGCAGAATCATATCCGAAGAGGGAGATAGGCGATGCAACTTTCCGGCAAACGCGCCGTGGTGACGGGATCAAATTCCGGGATAGGTTTGGGGATCGCGCGCGAATTGGCGCGCGCCGGAGCCGAGGTTGTGATCAATTCCTTCAGCGACACATCTGAGGATCATGCCCTTGCCGCGGAACTGTCGGCAGAGACCGGGGTTGCGGTGCGGTATATCCAAGCTGACATGTCCAAGCCAGAGCAGTGCCGCGCATTGATCGAAGCGGCTGGGGGCTGCGATATTCTGGTCAATAATGCCGGTATTCAGCATGTGGCGAAGCTGGAAGAGTTTCCGAGCGAGAAATGGGATGCCATTATTGCCATCAATCTCAGTTCCGCATTCCATGCCAGCGCTGTGGCCCTGCCGGGTATGTATGCCAAGGGTTGGGGCCGGGTGATCAATATCGCCTCGGCGCATGGCTTGACGGCCAGCCCTTATAAATCCGCCTATGTCGCGGCTAAACATGGCGTTGTGGGGCTAAGCAAGGTGACAGCGCTGGAAGCGGCGGGCAAAGGTGTTACCTGCAACGCAATCTGTCCGGGATATGTGCTGACGCCGATTGTGGAAAAGCAGATACCCGACCAGATGAAAACGCATGGTATGGATCGCGAAAAGGTGATCAAGCAGGTCATGCTTGCGCGCCAGCCTTCGGGGGAATTTGCAACCGCTGCCCAGATCGGCGGGACGGTTGTCTTTCTGTGTTCGGATGCGGCCGCGCAGATTACCGGAACGACAATCTCGGTAGATGGGGGCTGGACAGCGCTATAGATGCGCCCGGTTGCTGCCCGCATAAGGGTGAAAACCGGCGTTGCGGGACGATGGCAGACAGCAGGATTGGAGGTAAGACATGGTCAAGCGAATCAATCTGGCGTTACAGGGTGGGGGGGCGCATGGCGCATTCACTTGGGGCGTGCTGGATCGGCTGTTGCAAGAGCGCGATGTGGAGATTGCCGCCATTTCGGGCACATCCGCGGGCGCACTGAATGGCGCGGCCTTGAAGGCGGGCTATGCGCAGGGCGGCTCCGAAGGCGCGCGCGTGCTTCTGGATCGAATCTGGCATCAGCTTGGGGCAGTGCATGATCTGCGCCTGACTGGCTGGATTGCACAAGCCCTGCCGCCGGTTGGCATGGTCAATTCGTGGATCGAGGCGATGTTGCCTGTCTCTCCCATGAATGTGGCGGCGCTGGTAACCAGTCCCTATCAATACGGCCCGCTTTATCGCAACCCGCTGGAGCCTGTGGTGCGTTCGCTGAATTTCGATCAGGTCTGTGCCAAAGATGGGCCAGAGCTGCATATTGCCGCCACCAATGTGCGCAGCGGCAAGATTCGGGTGTTTTCAGGGCCGGAAGTGACAGGCGAGGTGATCATGGCCTCTGCTTGCCTGCCAACGCTGTTTCAGGCGGTAGAGATTGATGACCCGCGCACAGGCCGGCGCGAGGCGTTCTGGGATGGGGGCTATACCGGCAATCCGGCGCTTTATCCGCTGTTTCGCAGCCATTTGCCTGATGACATCATGATCGTGAACATAAACCCGATGTTGCGTGAAAATATCCCGCAGACACCGCAGGAAATTCAGAACAGGATCAATGAAATCAGCTTCAATTCATCGCTGTTGCGGGAATTGCGCGCGATCAAATTTGTCAAACGCCTGATTGCCGATGGCACCATGACGCCGGGCAGCATGAAAGATGTTCTGGTTCATATGGTGGCCGATGATGATCTCATGAACACTCTTTCTGTTACCAGCAAGCTGACGCCAACGCCCTATCTGCTGCACACGCTCAAAGAGGCCGGGCGCACAGCCTGCGACAGGTTTCTGACAGCGCATAAGGCCGATTTGAACCAGCGCGAAACGGTCAATCTGGAAGAGATGTTTGGCTGAGGGCAGGCTTGGCTTTGCGCGGTTCGGGATAGACAAGCCCAGCAGAGATGATCAGCTTTGCGGCATCCTCTATTGGCATGTCCAAAACGATAACATCTGCGCGCGGCACAAATAAAAGAAACCCGGTTGTCGGATTGGGGGTAGAGGGAAGGAAGATAGAGACCATCTCGCCATTCTGGGCAAGATGATCGCCGATTTCCCCCCGCGTCTGAGTCGAGATGAAAGCCACTGCCCACATGCCGGGACGGGGATATTGCACCAGACAGGCGCGCTCGAAGCTGGGGGTTTTGCGGGCAATCACCGTTTCGGCGATCTGTTTGACCGCGTTATAGATTGACCGGATGATGGGCATCGTCTCGACTATACGCTCGCCCCATGTGACCAGCGTGCGCCCGATCAGGCCCTTGGTGAAATAGCCCATGATCAGGGTGAAGACAAAAAACACCACCACGCCCACTCCGGGCACATCCCAGCCGATGAAGATTTGCGGATGAAAGCGGCGCGGAATGAAATTAAGGACAATGCCATCAATCCATGTGATGACATTCCACACGATCCAGATAGTCAGAACCCCCGGTGCAATTACGGCAAGCCCTGCCAGAAAATTGCCGCGCAAAGAGGCAATCAGCCCGCGTTTGCCTGTTTCTGGCGACATGTCAGTTCCTTCTGAAAACCTTGTCGGCCCAAAATGGGCTGAGGGGTGCGATTATACAAGATGTGGAGCGCTGAGCGCGCAGGCGATCCGGGCTGCAAGGCGCGCATTGTTACGCACCAGTGCGATATTGGCGACAAGCGAGGCCCCGTCTGTCAGCGCATAGATGCGCTGCAAGAGAAATGGGGTCACATCCTTGGCGGCAATGCCTTGCGCGTCGGCCTCGGCTATGGCGCGGGTGATGAGAGGGGCCAGCTTTTCGGCGGGGATTTCGGCCTCTGCCGGAATGGGATTGGCCACAAGCTGCCCCCCCGGCAGGCCAAGGCGCGCGCGCATCCGGTGGCTCGCGGCAATCTGGGCGGGGTTGTCCAGCCGCAAGGGTGCTTTCAGCCCACTCTCACGCGACCAGAAGGCAGGCAGGCTGTCTTGCCCGTAGGCAATGACTGGCACGCCAAGGGTTTCCAGCACTTCCAGCGTTTTGGGCAGGTCAAGAATGGCCTTCGCCCCTGCCGCCACCACTGTCACGCGGGTTTGCGCCAGTTCCTGCAGATCGGCAGATATGTCAAAGCTGTGCTCTGCGCCCCGATGCACCCCGCCAATGCCCCCTGTTGCGAACACCTCTATCCCCGCAAGGGCTGCGCAAATCATTGTTGCGGCCACAGTTGTTGCCCCCACGCGCCCCGTGGCCAGCGCCACAGCCAGATCGGCGCGGCTGAGTTTGAGCGCGTCTTGCGTCTGGGCCAGCCGGGCCAGGTTGGCCGCGTCCAGCCCGATATGGATGTTGCCATCCATGATGGCAATTGTCGCAGGCACGGCCCCGGCGGCGCGGATATCATCTTCTACGGTTTGGGCCATTTGCAGGTTTTGGGGGTAAGGCATGCCATGCGTAATGATGGTGGATTCCAGCGCAACGATGGGCTGCCCGGCAGATTGCGCGGCCTGCACTTCGGGCGAAAAGGAGAGTGGCGGCATGGGATGATCCTTCAGCATTCTGGCGGGGGGCTTGCGACATGGGCAGTTGCGGCAGCCAGCGCCGCCTCTAGCGCGGCGGCGCGGGTCTGGCCCTGCAACTCGGCGCAGATATGGGCTGCGGCAAAAGCATCGCCTGCGCCTGTCACGCGGCGGGGGGCAATGCGGGGCGGCGTGGCGGTGATAAACCCGGCGCCTGTGGCGTCGATGGCAGGGTTTGGCCCGTCTGTGACCAGCACCCGCGCCGCACCGCGTGCAATGAGCGTGCGCGCCGCGCTGGCACTATCTGGGAAAGTGGTCGCGCAAAGCGCACCCGCCTCGGCAAGGTTGAGATAGAAGCAGCACCCCATCCGGCCCAGAAACGGGGCCAGACGCGCGGCCTTGGCCGGAGAGGCTGCGGCAAGGCGCAGATCCCTGCGCGCAAGCCTTGGCGCTTGGGCGAGTTCTGCCAGAACACCCGGTGCAAGCCCGCTGTCAAGCACCACGCATGCCGTGCTCTCTGGCAGGTTGTCCAGCATATCCGCTCCAAGGCTTTCCAGCGCATCAGAGGCCGCGATGGCCGCTATCAGACCATTGGCGCCCTCTATGGCGATATAGGTATCTGTCGGCAGCCGGGCCGGGGTGATCAGATGATCCGTCAGAACACCACGCGCACCCAGCCATGCCCGCAAGTCTTGGCCCGGCGCGTCTTGGGCGATGGCGGCGATCAGCGCAGGCGCCAGTCCCTGTGCCGCCAGACCACTGGCGATATTCAGCGCAACACCCCCCGGCCTGCGGATGATCTGCCCCGGCATATCCGCACCCAACGCCACATTGGCCGGGCGATGACCAATGATATCCCAATGGGCGGCCCCGATACAAAAGAGTTGCTGCGCGCGTGTCATGGCGCTTCGTGCCGCAAAGACAGCGCCTTGGCAAGCGGCTCTGCAAGGCCGCTGGCGGCAAGGCTGCGGCCCTGCTAGGGATGAGGCATGTTCGAGGATTATTCGGAACGGCTGTTTGCGCATTTTGTGGCGGGCCAGTGGCGTGCGCCATTCGGCAGCGTTTGTTTGCCTGTCCCAATGCCCGATGGGCGCGGGTGCGGCCAGATTGTGCCTGCCGGCCCGCGCGATGTGGCGCGCGCTGTCGCGGCACTGCATGGGGCAGGTTCCGCCGCCACCCAAAGATTTGCAGACAGGTTAGCGGCCGCGTTGCCCGAACTGATTGCGGCATTCGCTTTGGACACCACACAGATTGATTTCCAGCAAATTTGCCCACACCCTTCAGAGGGCGGTGTCGTGCTGCTGGGAATCCCAAACACAGCGCTTGCGGGTTTGCTGCCCAGCGTGCTCTCGCGGTTGCAAGATGGGGTGATCCTGTGTCCCGCGCCAGAACAAGCCGTGCTGGCAACCGCCATTGCCACGATTGCCCAAGCCGCAGACCTTCCGCCCGGCGCATTTGCCTTGCTACAGGCCCGCATTCCCAGCACCGAGGCTGCATTGCGCAGCACCGGCTTGCAACTGCACGAGTTGTGAACGCTCAGAGGCCCATGCGCGCCCCGAAAATGCGTTGCGCCACATCTGCCCGTGTCATGCCGCGCGCGGCCAGTTCTGCATCGCTAAGCTCGTTATAGTACAAGATTTCGCGATAGGTGGACGAATATGTGGCAATTCGTTCCAGCACCGCGAAGAATGTCTCACTTACCTTGTGAAGATCGGGTGTTGTGATTGTGCCGAGGTTTGTAGAGAAACTTGCCATTTTGGAAACCCTTTTCAAAGTGTTCCCCCCCATGCCTGAAAGATAGGTCATCTTTCCTGACCTTACTACCGACAATCTCGCAATGCCGCAATGCGCCAAATGCAACGCTGCGATTGCTCGGCGGGCCGCAAGGGTTTGTTAACTGATTTACCATAACGTGGCGGGATGAAGTGAAAAGTTCTCGCTTTGTTTCGCGACTTGGGATAGAGAACATTAACGGAACATAAGGGCGCCAAAACCGGTGATTGCCGCGAAGGGTGCGCTATGGAATAAGGGGCACAGGAAATGGCAATGGCGGATCTTCTGACAATGACCGATAAACGGACGGCGGAAAAACAAAAGGCGCTTGAATCGGCGCTTGCACAGATCGAGCGGCAATTCGGCAAGGGTTCGATCATGCGGCTGGGGGGCGACAACCCGGTGACAGAGATCGAATCAACCTCCACCGGTTCGCTTGGTCTGGATATCGCTTTGGGAATCGGTGGCTTGCCCAAGGGGCGGGTAGTCGAAATCTATGGCCCGGAGTCTTCGGGTAAAACCACGCTGACGCTGCATGTGGTAGCCGAAGAGCAGAAAAAAGGCGGTGTGTGCGCCTTTGTCGATGCCGAACATGCGCTTGATCCACAATATGCGCGCAAACTGGGCGTCAATCTGGATGAATTGCTGATCTCGCAGCCTGATACGGGCGAGCAGGCGCTGGAGATTGTGGACACATTGGTTCGCTCTGGCGCTGTCGCTTTGGTGGTGGTGGATTCCGTGGCGGCGCTGACCCCGAAATCCGAGCTTGAGGGCGATATGGGTGACAGCTCTGTCGGGGTGCATGCCCGGCTGATGAGTCAGGCCATGCGCAAGCTGACAAGCTCCATCTCGCGCTCGAATTGCATGGTGATTTTCATCAATCAGATTCGTATGAAGATTGGGGTGATGTTTGGCTCTCCTGAAACGACGACAGGGGGGAATGCGCTTAAATTCTATGCGTCTGTGCGTCTGGATATCCGGCGTATCGGCTCGATCAAGGATCGTGACGAAGTGGTGGGCAACCAGACCCGCGTGAAAGTGGTGAAAAACAAGGTTGCGCCCCCGTTCAAGCAGGTGGAATTCGACATCATGTATGGCGAAGGCATTTCGAAACGGGGTGAATTGCTGGATCTTGGTGTCAAAGCCGGGGTCGTGGAGAAATCTGGCGCGTGGTATTCCTACGGGGATGAGCGGATTGGTCAGGGGCGAGAGAATGCCAAGACCTTCCTGAAGGAAAACCCGCAAATGGCGCTTCAGATCGAGGACAAGATTCGGGCCGCCCATGGTCTGGATTTCCACATGAGCGAAGGCGATGATCCGGTTCTTGAAGAATGAGCCACGCCACTGCCGCTGAATTGCAGGCGGCATTGGCCCATATTCTGGCCGCACCGGAAACAGGCGGCCAGATACAGATGCTCTGCCTGCGCCCGGATTACGGCTTGCGCAGGTTTGTGGATACACTGCCTGTCACGCGCGCCGCAGGCATCCCCGGTGAACGCTGGGCCACGCGGCCTTGGTTGCGCCTGCCCGATGGCAGCCCACATCCGGGGATACAAGTGTGTATCCTGTCACGCCGGGTGTTGGATAGTGTCTGGCGCGACCGCGAAAATACGCCCCATCCGGGGGATACATTCATCACGGATATGAACCTGTCAGAGGCTAATCTTCCTGCCGGGCAACTTTTGCGCGCGGGCACAGCCGTTTTGGAAGTGTCAGATATTTTTAATGACGCCTGCGTGAAATGGGCCGCCCGCTATGGCAAGGCCGCACGTGACTGGATCAATCTACCAGAAAACCGTGCGTTGCGGTTACGGGGTATCCTGTGCCGCGTGGTGCAAGACGGGGTGATTTGCCAAGGCGATCGGCTGGAGAAACTGTAGATAGCTATAGCCGGAGGCGCACAAAAAGCACCGCTTGCCATGATGGCGCTTTGGCGGTTGCGTATACTCTGAACATCGCTTCTCCCGCGCCGGGTGTCATCCGGGGGGCGCAGCATTTTACGATGAGGCGTTGGTGATTTGCGGGATTTCCCAAGCCCGGACGCTGGGGCGCGGCCTTGGCGCGCGCTGTGTTGTTTTGCCGGTGCAGTTTATGGCGCAGCCCCGCAGGGCATACGCCCCATCATTGCATTGGCATCACGATCGATACAGGTGTGGACAGCCCCCACATGCGGCGATAAACCGGGCCAACCCGAATTCCCCCGGAGGATAATATGGCCAGCCTCACTGATATCCGCTCCACATTTCTGAACTATTTTGCACGGCAGGGCCATGCGATCGTGGACAGCTCGCCGCTGGTTCCGCGCAATGATCCCACCTTGATGTTCACCAATTCCGGCATGGTGCAGTTCAAGAATGTCTTTACCGGGCTGGAACACCGCGATTACAACCGCGCCACCACAGCGCAAAAATGCGTGCGCGCTGGGGGCAAGCATAACGATCTCGATAATGTGGGTTACACGGCCCGCCACCATACATTCTTTGAAATGCTGGGCAATTTCAGCTTTGGCGACTATTTTAAATCCGAAGCGATCCCCTTTGCGTGGGAATTGCTGACCAAGGATTTCGACATCCCCAAGGATCGGTTGCTTGTGACCATCTATCACACCGATGACGAGGCCGCGACTATCTGGAAAAAGGTGGCGGGCCTGTCCGATGACAGGATCATCCGCATCCCGACAGATGACAATTTCTGGCGCATGGGGCCGACTGGCCCCTGTGGCCCCTGTACCGAAATTTTCTTCGATCACGGCCCCAGCATCTGGGGCGGCCCTCCGGGCAGCCCAGAGGAAGATGGCGACCGCTTTATCGAAATATGGAACCTTGTTTTCATGCAAAATGAACAGCATGAAGATGGTCGCCTGACAGATTTGCCCCGCCAATCCATAGATACGGGCATGGGGCTGGAACGTATCGGCGCGCTCTTGCAAGGCAAGCATGACAATTACGACACTGATCTGATGCGCGCCCTGATCGAGGCTTCCAGCCACGCCACCAACTCTGATCCCGATGGCCCCGGCAAAACACATCATCGCGTCATTGCAGATCACCTGCGCGCCACGGCGTTTCTGATTGCCGATGGTGTGCTGCCGGGCAATGATGGGCGTGGCTATGTGCTGTGCCGGATCATGCGCCGGGCCATGCGCCATGCCCACATGCTGGGCGCGCAGGATCCTGTCATGCACCGGCTGGTTCCGGCGCTGGTGGCCCAGATGGGCGGGCATTACGGCGAATTGCGCGCGGCTCAGGCGCTGATTGCCGAAACCTTGCGCGCCGAGGAATCGCGCTTCCGCCAGACATTGGATCGCGGATTGAAACTGCTGGATGCGGAACTGGACGGGCTGGCCGAAGGGGCCGCGCTTTCTGGCGAGGCCGCCTTCAAGCTGTATGATACTTACGGCTTTCCGCTGGATCTGACGCAAGACGCGCTGCGCGAGCGTGGCCGGGCCGTGGATACTGCGGGCTTTGACGCCGCCATGGCCGCGCAAACAGCCCGCGCGCGCGCCAGTTGGGCCGGATCAGGGGATGCGGCAGATGCGACAATCTGGTTCGATCTGGCCGAAAAGCATGGCGTGACAGAGTTTCTCGGCTACGAGATGGAGCGCGCCGAGGGGCAGGTTCTGGCTCTTGTGGTGGATGGGGCAGAGGTTGCCCGCGCCGGGGCGAGTGTTCAGATCATCGTCAACCAGACCCCGTTTTATGCCGAATCAGGCGGGCAGGTGGGCGATTGTGGCTTTATCCGTTCGGCCACAGGCACAGCGCGGGTCACTGATACCCGGAAGATGGCGGGTGTATTTGTTCACATGGCCGAAGTGACAGAGGGCGAGATTGCCTGTGCTCAGCCCGTGAAACTGGAGGTGGATCATCGTCGCCGCAGTGCAATTCGCGCCAATCATTCGGCCACGCATCTGTTGCACGAAGCGCTGCGCCGCGCCCTTGGAGAGCATGTGGCGCAAAAAGGCTCGCTCAATGCGCCCGACAGGCTGCGCTTTGATTTCAGCCATGGCACGGGTCTCAGTGCTCAGGAATTGGCGCAGGTGGAGGGTGAGGTAAACAGTTTCATCCGGCAGAATGCGCCTGTCGAAACACGCATCATGACCCCAGATGACGCCCGCGCCATCGGGGCGCAGGCGCTGTTTGGCGAGAAATATGGTGACGAGGTGCGCGTGGTTTCCATGGGGATAGAGGCCAATTCTGGCAAGGGCCATGATGGGCAAACCTATTCGCTCGAACTCTGTGGCGGCACACATGTCGCGCGTACGGGCGATATCGGCGCTTGCGTCATCTTGGGCGATTCCGCGTCATCTGCCGGTGTACGCCGGATCGAGGCGCTGACGGGTCAGGCGGCACTTGATCATCTGCGCGCGCAAGATCTGGCTCTGGGCTTGGTGGCAGGATTGTTGAAAGCACCAGTCCAGGATGTGCCAGACCGGGTCAAAGCCCTGATCGACGAACGCCGCGCGCTTGCCAATGAAATTACTCAGCTCAAACGCCAGATCGCCATGGGCGGTTCGGCTGCCGAAGATGCTCCGCAAGATCTGGGCGGGATCAAGCTGATTGCCAAAGTCATGACAGGCGTTACCGGCAAAGACTTGCCGCCCCTGATTGATGCGATGAAGGAAAAACTTGGCTCTGGCGTGGTCGTGCTGATTGCCGATACTGGCGGCAAACCTGCTGTCGCAGCCGGGGTGACAGGTGATCTTACATCACGGGTTTCGGCGGTTGATCTCGTGAAAACAGCTGTCGCCGCGCTTGGCGGCAAGGGGGGCGGCGGGCGTGCCGATATGGCCCAGGGTGGCGGTGCGGATATCTCTGGCGCCGCTGCGGCGCTGGCAGCCATCACAGGTCAGATTGAAGGAGTAAAACCATGAGCGCACTTTGGATTG
Organism: Roseinatronobacter sp.; assembly: GCA_022565265.1. Taxonomy (GTDB): domain Bacteria; phylum Pseudomonadota; class Alphaproteobacteria; order Rhodobacterales; family Rhodobacteraceae; genus Roseinatronobacter. The sequence continues at coordinate 12,416 of JAIUNA010000069.1, forward strand.
CCCATGTCGAAGTAACAGACCCGGATGCATATGGCGAATACGCCAAACGCGCCACCGGCGCGATTGCGGCCCATGGCGGGGGCTTTCTGGTGCGTGCAGGGCGCTATGTCGTGCTCGAAGGCAAGGCGCGGCCGCGCAATGTGGTGGCGCGTTTCCCCTCGGTCGAAGCGGCTGTCGCCTGCTATAACTCACCCGCCTATCAAGAGGCCCTCAGCTACGCCAAAGGCGCCTCGGATCGTGATTTGATCGTGGTCGAGGAAGTGGACGGAAACTGATTTTCATCTTGGACTAAATATCCGCGGGGGGTGCAGGGGGGCCCCCACCCCCCCGGCTTTGTTTCACGGGCCCCAATGGGTCATTGGGGTAGCCACCCCCCGGCAAATAAACCCCCACGGGTGGGGTGCCCGGGGGCAGCCCGCCCCCCGGGGTTGGTTGACGGGGACGAAATGGGGAATAGGGGGGCCAACCCCCCGGAAAAACACCCCCACGGGGGGGGGGCCCGGGGCGCCCGCAGCGCGGGTGGGGGGCGCC
>JAIUNA010000070.1 GCA_022565265.1 Roseinatronobacter sp.
GCGGGTGTGCTGTTTCGCCCCGGCCAGTGGTATCAGGATCTGGACAAACCGGGCTGGACACCGCCCAACTGGCTGTTTCCGGTGGTGTGGTCGGCGTTGTATGTGCTGATGGCGCTGGCTGCCACGCGGATTGCAGCCATTCCGGGCACTGCGCTGGCCTTGGGGCTATGGGGGTTGCAAATCGCGCTCAATACATTGTGGTCGGGGGTGTTTTTTGGGCTGCACCGCATTCTTGCTGGGGCAGTGATCATTGCCTTGCTGTGGGTGGTGGTGCTGGCGGCGACACTGGTTTTCTGGGGCCATGATCTGATTGCGGCGCTTATGATGGTGCCATATCTGATTTGGGGAACATTCGCGCTGGCTTTGAATATCTCTGTCTGGCTGCGCAACCCAACACAGTACCATGCCGCAAGGGTGTGAGAGCACGAAAGGGCGATGGCGCAGGGAGGAGGAGGCGCCATCGCCCCAATTCAAAAGGCTATCGGGAGGAGTGCCTTTTAAGTTCGTAAGTTAAAGATACCGCTGTTGGGGGAGTGAGACAAGCAGCTTTGCTGCATTGCGGCATCCGACCGCAGGCTGTGCCTAAATTTTGTGCAAACCCAACGAGAGACGCGATATTTCCGCCATTGTATTCATATCTATGAATGTATATATATCGCCGGAACGCCAGATAGGAGACTGCGCCATGAAAACCCCCCTTGCCCCGGCCTTGGCCCTTGTCTGGCTTGCCGCGCCGCTTTGGGCCGAAACCCTCACCCTTGCGCCACAGCCCGTGACCGATTGGAAAGCCGTTTTCGGGCAAGTGCAGGCGCAAACCCTGTTGCCCGCCCGTGCGCGAATTGGGGGCGTGCTGACAGAGCTGACAGTGGCCGAAGGCGATATGGTGGCGGCAGGCCAACCCTTGGCGCGCATCGAAGATGAAAAGCTTGATCTGCAACTGACAGCGATGGATGCACAAATCGCGGCGCTGTCCTCTCAGCTGGAGAATGCGCGCTCTGAGCTGGCTCGCGGGGAAGAGCTGTTGGCGCGGGGCGTGACAACAGTGCAATTTCTGGACGGGCTGCGCACACAGGCCGATGTGCTGACAGGCCAGCTTGCGGCCATGCAGGCCGAACGTGCCGTGGTTGTGCAACAGGCAAGCGAAGGTGTGGTTTTGGCCCCCATTGCCGGGCGCGTGCTGACAGTGCCGCTGGCCGCAGGCGCGGTTGTCATGCCGGGAGAGGCCGTTGCCACACTTGGCGGTGGCGGGTTTTTCTTGCGGCTGGCCATCCCGGAGCGCCATGCGGCGGCGCTGCGCGAAGGCGATGATATCGCCATTGCCGCAGGCATGGCAGAACTGTCGGGCCGGTTGGCGCGGGTGTATCCGCAAATCGAAAATGGCCGCGTGATTGCCGATGTGGCCGTCGATGCGCTGGATGATGCCTTTGTGAATGCGCGCGTGTTGGTACGCCTGCCAGTGGGCGAACGTATGGCGCTTTTGGTGCCAGAGGGCGCTGTCACCACGCGGTCGGGCTTGGATTTTGTCACTGTGGCGGGGCCGTTTGAAGGCGCGCGAACAGTGGTACTGGGCCAGCGACATCAAACAGATACGGGCGTGCTGGTGGAAATCTTGTCTGGCCTTGCGGCTGGTGATGCGGTGGTGCTGCCATGAGCGGGACAAACACACCCCTTGGCCTTGCAGGCGGGCTGACCAAGGGCTTTATCCGCTCGCCTCTCACCCCGCTGATTATGCTGGCGGCCCTTGCGATGGGCCTGATCGCGCTGATGGTTGTCCCGCGCGAGGAAGAGCCGCAAATCTCTGTGCCGATGGTCAATATCCTGATGCAGGCGCCGGGATTGCGTGCGGATGATGCCGTGCGGCTGGTATCTGAACCTGTAGAGATGATCATTCAGGCCATTGATGGCGTGGAACATATCTATTCCCAAACCCATGATGACCGCGCGATGGTGACAGCCCGCTTTGAAGTGGGCACTTCCTCTGATGCTGCTATTTTGCGCGTGCATGAGAAGTTGCGCGCGAATATGGATCGCATTCCCGTGGGCATTCCAGAGCCGCTGATCATCGGGCGCGGCATTGATGATGTGGCCATCGTGACCCTGACACTGACAGCCGCACCGGGCAGCGCGATTACGGCAAATGACCTCACACGCCTTGGCCGTGACATGCGTGCCGATCTGGCGCGCGTGCAGGATGTGGGCCTGTCCTATATTGTGGGAGAGGCGCAAGAGGCCATCCGCATTGCCCCAGACCCGGAACGGCTGGCGCTATATGGCGTGACCTTGCAACAACTGACAGGCAAGGTGGCCGCAGCCAATCGCACCCTGAATGCCGGGCTGGTGCGCGACGCGGGCCAGCAGATAGAGCTTGTTGCGGGCCAAAGCCTGACAGCCCCAGCCGAAATTGCAGGGCTGTTGCTGACCACGCGCGACAATCGGCCCGTGTATGTGGGCGATGTGGCGCAGGTGGAATTTGTGCCAGATATGTCTGATCGTATTGTGGCCCATATTGCCCGCGCAGAGGATGGCACCCTTACCCGCGAACCCGCTGTCACGCTGGCTTTTTCCAAACGCGCGGGCGCGAATGCCGTGGTGGTGGCAGAGGCCCTGTTGGCGCGCGCAGAGGCGCTGCAAGCCCAGCTTCTGCCCGAAGGCGTGGCCGTGGAAATTACCCGCAATTACGGCGAATCCGCGCAGGAAAAGGCCAATACGCTGCTGGTAAAGCTGTTTCTCGCCACACTCTCCATCATCGCGCTGACATTGATGGCGATTGGCTGGCGCGAGAGTATTGTGGTGGCAATTGTGATTCCGGTTACAATTCTGCTGACACTCTTTGCCGCATGGATCATGGGTTATACGCTCAACCGCGTCAGTCTGTTTGCGCTGATCTTCTCCATCGGGATATTGGTGGATGATGCGATTGTGGTGATCGAGAATATCGCGCGCCATTGGGGCATGAAGGGCGAGAAAGACCGCGTTACCCGCGCCATAGAGGCCGTGGCCGAAGTGGGCAATCCCACAATTGTCGCAACCCTGACAGTGGTGGCCGCACTTTTGCCCATGCTGTTCGTCTCTGGCCTGATGGGGCCATATATGAGCCCCATTCCCGCTGTGGCCTCTGCCGCGATGATCATTTCCTTCTTTATCGCCGTGATGGTTACGCCGTGGCTGATGATCAAGATTACCGGCACGGCGCCCATGCATGCCCATGATGGGGCCGATGGCGGGGCGTTGGGGCGGGTGTTTCGCGCCGTGGCGCGGCCCATTCTGGCCAGCAAGGGCCGCAGTCTGGCGTTTTTGCTGGTGACGGCGGTTTTGTCCTTCAGCTCTCTGGGGTTGCTGTATACCCAGCATGTCACTGTCAAACTTCTGCCCTTTGACAATAAAACCGAGCTTATGGTCGTGATCGATCTGCCCGAAGGTGCGGCGGTGGAAAGCACGGATGCGGTGGCGCAATCGGTGGCGCGTGTGGCCATGGGCCTGCCAGAGGTGGTTTCGGCCCAAACCTATGCGGGCACGGCTGCGCCTTTCAATTTCAACGGGCTTGTGCGGCACTACTTTTTGCGTGCCGATCCCAATATGGGGGATGTGCAAATCCTGCTGAGTGGCGAAGGCCGCGAAAGCCATGATGTAGCGCTGGAGTTGCGCGCGCGGCTGACAGAGCTGGATTTGCCCGCAGGCACAAGCCTGAAAACTGTCGAACCCCCGCCCGGCCCGCCGGTGATGGCCACGCTGCTGGCCGAGGTCTATGGCCCCACCGGTGACATCCGCCGCGAAACGGCGCGCAAATTGCGCGCGATATTCGAGGAGGTGGATTTCATTGTCGATGTGGATGACAGCTTTGGCAGCCCCCCGCGCCGCTTGCGCGCGCTCATCTCGCCCTATTATCTGGAATTTTTTGGGGTGCAGGAACAAGATGTGCTGGACACAATCGCCGGGCTGAACCGCGATACTGTGGTGGGCTATTCCCATCGCGGAAGCGAACGCGCGCCCATGCCGCTGGTGCTGGGGCGTGATCGCGCCGACAAGGTGCTGGACGAGCGGTTTCTTTCTACCCCCATCCCGGCCAATGTGCTGCCCGGCGCGCGCGGGGTGGTGGAATTGGGCGATGTGCTGCGCGTGACGGAAGAACAGGCATCCTGGCCCGTGTTCCGCCGCAATGGCCGGCCCTTGGAAATGGTGATGGCAGAGCTTGCAGGCCGGTTTGAGGCCCCGCTTTATGGCATTCTTGAAGTGGGCCGCGCGCTGGATGCGATGGATTGGGAAGAGGGTATGAAACCCGAAATCCTGCTGAATGGCCAGCCGCTGGATGACAGCCGCCCCACCATCTTGTGGGATGGCGAGTGGGAGGTGACATGGGTCACATTCCGCGACATGGGCGCGGCCTTTGGTGTGGCGCTGTTGGGAATATATGTGCTGGTGGTGGCGCAATTCTGGTCTTTCCGCTTGCCGCTGGTGGTGCTGACCCCTGTACCGCTGACATTTCTGGGCATCATGTTTGGCCATTGGCTCTGGGCTGCGCCGTTTTCCGCCACCTCGATGATCGGGTTTATTGCCTTGGCGGGGATTATCGTGCGCAATTCCATCCTGCTGGTGGATTTTATCCGCCATGCCGATACCACGGGCAAAACCCCGGTGGATATCTTGCTGGAGGCTGGGGCGATCCGCTTCAAGCCCATCCTGCTTACCGCACTTGCGGCCATGTTCGGCGCGGTGGTGATCTTGTTTGATCCCATCTTTCAGGGGCTGGCGCTGTCACTTCTGTTTGGTCTGTTCAGCTCTACTTTGCTGACGGTTCTGGTTATTCCGGCCATTTACCGCGTGTTCAAGACCTGAGATATGGGGCGGGGCCTGTTGCGCAGCCCCGCCCTGCTTGCGCGTCAGCGGTTGCGGGTTTGCCGTGATGGGCCATTTTCTCTGTCGTGCCGCGAAATTTGGCTGTCTTGCCGCCCTTCGCAGTGCAAGGAACCGCGTCCTTGATAGCGCAAAGCGGGCTGTCGGCCCGATGGTGCCGGGGCGGGTGCGGTGCTGCCGCAACATGGCCAATATGCGCGGATTGGTGCCGCATAGCGAGATATGCGCGATACATCTTCGCGCGGCCCAGTCTAACCTTGTGTGGCCGCATGTTTTTGCGCAATCTGGAACCGAAACCGACTATCAGCTTTTTCTGAAATTGGCCTAATACAGCGAAAATTGGATATCCGTGAAACAGGCCCCCGTGCCTTCGCGCAGCACCCAGATATAATGCGGCCCTGTTCCCGCAATTCCAAGCTGCAAGCGCGCATTCAGATTAAGAAGGCTGATATTGCGATTATAATGCCATTGCCCATAGGCGTCGAGTACCAGCAAAGCTGAATTGCAGCTTAGCCCGCTTGATCCGTCATTCGTGCGGATTTGCAGGCGGGAGCCTGTTCCGGTTCCGCCTTGATCAACCCAATCGAGAACCGCTGTCGGGGAAGATGCCACAAATCCTGCCTGCGCGCTTGTGAAACCGCTGCAATGGGCCAGTGTCTGTCCGCCGCGCGCCTGTACGCGAAATCGTTCTGAGGTATCGAGGTTTTGTTGCAGGATCGTATAGGCCGGTGCAGGCGCCAAGGCGGCAGGGCACCCGTTAAAGACGGGAAAGGCATTCAGTGGGTTTTGCCCGACATAAGTGGATACATCCGGCTGGAAAAAGCGCGCCCGCTCGCCGCTTGTATGGGTGAGGGCTGTGATCCTGAAATTACGGATCGCAAAAGATTCATTGTCGATTCCTTCGTTCAGATTGGCTGATAACCCTATGGTCATGGCACTGTCGGGGCTTTGCACATTGATCCGCACTTGCCACACTTGCAACGGTTGCCAGCCATGCTCTGGTGCATTGGGAATGTTTTCGATGATATACATATGAGTATGAAACAACCCCTCTGCCCGATGCGTGAAGGTATTGCGATTGTTCAGGAACATACGATTGGGATTAACCTGAAACGGATCCAGCGCGATGGATTCGCCATTGATCTGGATCATCAGGAATTCACCCTCTGGCGCTGCCCAGCCCATCCAATGCCCATCCCATGAGCCAATGATCATGAGTTGAAATTCAATTTGCTTGGAGGCAAGCGTGCCGGGATATTGCGAATTGAATGTGACAGGCGCCGAGCGCGTTTCACCGCCAAAAGGGCCAAGATAGCTGTTAGATCCAGAATGCGTGACGCGCGCATTCGTCCAGCCGGTAAGATCGCCGTCAGAAAAATTCGTGTCTATCAGCGTTACGTTTTGCGGCTCTGGGGCAGGTGGCTCTTCAGGCTCTGGCGGGGCTTCTGGTTCGCCCACAGGCGGCAAGAATTCGGGCGGCATTTCGGGAAAGACATCATTGTCATTTTCAAACCGGATGAAGGGCGAAAAGCGTGGCCGTGTCACTGCAAGCGGTGCAAGGCGTATATCATCCAGATATTTCAGGCCCATGAATGTCTTGAGCGGGCTTTTCCAGAGTGCGAATGTCTCGACCAGAATCAGCGCCTCTCCGGGCAGGATGGTGGGAATGCGGCGTTCAAGCTGTTCAATGGGAAGCTGGTTTACAGAATTGCCAAACCCCGTGCCTTCGCCCTCGTCGTTGCTGGTGCTTCGCATGTCAACCAGCGGGGACAAGCCGCGCGTACCATGTGACCAGACAATATGCGGCTCGCCCGTCTCTGTATCCAGCATGACAGAGGAAATGCGCAGCCGTGTTTCGCGGGTGCGTGTGGTCAGGAAATCAAAGACATCATTCATGCCTTCCAGATAATCGACTGTGATTTCATCGGTATTTCGCGATATCAGATCAGCAATATGCAGCGCTGCCGCCTCGCCTTCCATCTTGGCGCGAAAGGCGTCTTGAAAGATCGCCATCCCCAGATAGGCCCAGATCAGCAGCGGGATTGCGAAAATAAGCTCGATGCTGAGGGCCGCGCGCATGTCTTGCAAAAAGCCGCGCACGGCATGAAAAAGGTGTCCTGAGTATCGCGCAAAGCTCATATGTGTCACCTTGGTTCATTTACAAAGACGCTGGAGACGTTCAGCACGAAATTGCCCGTCGGATTGACGGGCAAGGCCAGTGCAACGCCTGTCCAGCGGATGAAGGGTTCCACTGTCACACAGACGCGCACCAGCATGAGTTCTTGCGCCATGCCGCCAGCGCCGGGGGTGAAGGTAACTGCGGGAGTGATCGCATCCTCGTCGCGGATGCAGTTTGAACGCCGCTCCAACCCGGTGAAATTGCTTGTATCCACGGGGCGCATTTCGACTGCGATTTTGCTGCCGCAATTGGGCAGCATCGCGGCACGTTCGCAGATCAGCGATGACATCCTATCCTCTTCGCTGACTTGGCCAAGCCGCACTTCGCGTACTGTCTGTTCGACTGCGCGGTGCAAAAAGACATGGCGCAGCTGCATGATTCCGGCATCCACGCTCAGCAGAAAGATGGAGAGCAGGAAAGGCACGATAATGACGAATTCCACTGTGGAAGAGCCATCTGTGCTGCGCCAGAAGCGCCTGTGCCATGCCCGCCATCTGCCCCAACCGCTCATTGGGTCAACCTCAATGCCTGCGCTTGGATATGCGTCGCAATCTGGCGAAACGCATTGATCAGCTCTTGCCCGGAGCTGTTGAAATAATAAGAGGGCGCAGTGGCGCAGGCCCGCATCAGATCCACACCACCCTGAGGGGCTTCGAATGCCACGGAGTAAATCGAGATATCCTGTTCTTTGATCGCGTCACACACAGAGATTGTATCTGCGTCCTGAATTTCTACGTTGAGTTTTCTGCGGGCCGGGTCACCGTCCCAGAAGCAGCAATTCTCGCCATCCGTCATCAGGATCAGGGCGCGATACCTCGCCGGAGCATTCCAGTCCCGTGGGTGATTTTCAAATCTGCTGTCTACCTGAGCGTTATCTATAAGGTGGGCTGTGATGGGCCGGATCGTGGGATCAAAAAACATGGCCCCAACGCGCACGCCCAGATCAATCGCCGTGCCCCAGCTGGGGGCCAGCGAATTGATATAGGCCTCGGCCTCTGCCAGGTTGGTGACAAAGGGCCTGACAGGCATTTCGGCAAGGGATTTGTACGCGCGCCCATCGACGCTTTCACCGAAGGCGCAATTGCGCCGGATTGTGGGCGCGTTGATGCTGTTTGTAACTGTCTGCCATTCCAGAAAATCGAAACAAAATGCGTTTGTCACATCCCCCGAAGCAGGCGGTGCGAGATTGGTGAGATAGCTGAGCGCCCCGGCAGGCATCACAACTTCATTGCTGTAGGGCACAAAGGTAATCGCCACGCGGCCCGATTCGTTATCGGCCAGCATGTCACGGACAAATTCGATTGCGGCTTCGCGCAGGTTCTCAATCCGGTTGTTATAGGCCATCGAACCAGACACATCGAGCACCATCGCAATCTCGAATTCGACCTGGGTCAGTGCCTCGCTTGCGCCAGCGGCAGCACGCATGGGCAAAGTGTCTATCCCGCTCAGGCGCATGAAAGTGGTTCGCATGCTGGATTGTGGCCTGACAATCACTTCGCGTGCGCCGCGCACATTGGAGATGCTGATCGCGCCTTCCTTGTCCAACAGATGCTCCAGCCCCTCTGCCGCGAAGTAAGAGCGCACTATCGCTTCTGTCGATGGGTTTGCGGGGTTGTCGCGCATCATTGCGGCGGCCAGCACCGCACGATCTGCCGTGCCCTGTACGCGCGCACGCTCGCTTTCATAGCGCATCATGTCCACCGCCAATCCGGCGACAAGCAGCATGGCCACAAACATGAAAACCGCCAAAACAGTAACACTTCCCTCTTGGCGGCGGATCATGCTGCGGGCAAGCGAGAGCAGGGTTGCACATTCGCGCATGTGAATAACCTTATCGCCGCAGAGGGCATGAGAAAAAAGTTTCAGTCAAATGGCGGCGTCAGAGCGTGTAAGCATCAGAGTGCCGCAGGAATCTCTAAAAGAGGTTACTACAAGGTATATGTGGCTGATTTGAGGCAGCGCGCGGGCGAAATATGTCTATTTCGTGGAAACCGGGCGCGGGTGCTTCGCTGGAGAGGGGCATTGTTTTGTTTACGGGCCTGTTGCGCCCTGAATCTCTGGATTGGCGTGCAGCAGTAAACATAGCGGCAGGCCCGATGCCGTGGTTTTGACGCAAAGCTCGGCGCCAGCACGGGGCGCGGCTATTTGCCAGCGCGGCGCAACCGGGGCAGGGCATAGGGCACTTGCGCGCGATAGGCGGCAAAACGCGGCCCATAGCGCGCGGCAAAGCGGCGCTCTTTCAGGTGCGGGGCCAGCAGGCAATAGGCCGTGTAGCTGGTGGCAAGAAGCAATTGGTCGGGTGTCCAGACAGGCACTGTCCATAATGTCAGGGCAAAGGCCACATAAATGGGCTGGCGGATAAGGCGGAACAGCCCGCGCGTGGGCATATCGGGAAAGCGCGGCGCGATCCGGGCCATGACTGACATCCAGCCCAAAGCCCCCGATTGAACCTCGGCCCCGGCATCGAAACTGGCTTTCAGCAGCACCAGCCATGCCCCCGCATAGGCCGCGCAGATTGCGCCAAAGGCCCAGCCTTCGGCCCGCCACCAGACAATGCCTGAAGGTGTCCAGAGTGCAAAAAGTGCCAGCAATTGCGCAGAGGCGATCAGCGCATATGTGGTGGTTGCCAGCGCCGCCCCATGCGGGCCGGGCACAAGCCGCGCCAGCACTCTGCGCCCGCGCGCTGTCAGAAACAGTGAATGCGCCAGCGGGAATTGCACAATAAGCGCCAGATTGGCGGCCCAGGCCCAGGGTTGCGGCACGCGGCCAAAACTTTCGCTCAGGCCAAAGAACATGGCCACAATCATCGCCAGCACCGCTGCGGCAAAAACCAGATGCGTGGCCACGCCCAGCGATAGCGCAAGCGCTATGCGCCCCGCCCCTGCGGGCGGGCGCGCAGCCGCGCGTATAAGGCGCAACAGCCCGGCAAAACGCGGATCATCCCCGGCCTGCGCCAGATAGTGTGACAGTGATGGCCGTGGCACAGGCAAACCCCTTGCAAACCTGCCCCACAGATATGCCCGCTTGCGCGCCTGTCACATGCGACAAGACGCGCGGCCCCTCTCAGCCATCCTTGCGGATGGTGGCATTTTTCGGGTCATAGGGGCTGTCACAGGTAACAACGGCGTCCCAAAGCTGATTGAGCATCCGCACTTTCAGCCGCGTCCCCTCTGCCGCCAGATCGGGGCGCAGATAGCCCATGCCGATGGATTTGCCAAAGGCCACCGAATAGCCCCCCGATGTCAGCCGTCCCACTTTGGTATCGCCCAGATACAGCGCCTCGCGCCCCCATGGATCGGCATCTTCCGGCCCGTCTATCAGCAGGGTGCAGCATTTGGCGCGAATCCCTGTCGCCGCCATTTCCGCCTTGCCGGGAAACTCCTTGGACATATCCACAAAGCGGGGCAAATCGGCCTCCAGCGGCGTGGCATCGCGGCCCAATTCATTGCCAAAGGCGCGGTAGGATTTTTCCTGCCGCAGCCAGTTTTGCGCCCGTGCGCCCACCAGTTTCAGCCCCACATCTTCGCCAGCGGCCATAAGCTGATCAAAGAGGTAATTTTGCATCTCTATCGGGTGGTGCAATTCCCAGCCCAATTCGCCCGTATAGGCCACACGTGCCGCCCGCACCGGGCACATGCCCAGTTCAATGTTCCGCAGCGATAGCCACGGAAACCGCGCGTTGGACAGCACGGTTTCGGGTGTGGCATCCTTCACCAGCCGCCCCAGAAGATCGCGCGATTTCGGGCCTGCCACAGCAAAAACACCCCATTGCGTGGTCACATCATGGATATCAATCCAGCCGAATTCGGCCAGTTTGTCTTCGGCGGCCTTGCGCAGGTAATCGCCGTCATATTCTGTCCATGCGCCTGCCGAAATCAGGTAATATTCCTGCTCTGCCAGCCGCATGATGGTGTATTCGGTGCGCACTGTGCCTGTGGCTGTCAGCGCATATGTCAGGTTTATCCGGCCCTGCGCGGGCAGTTTGTTGCAGGTGAACCAATCCAGAAACGCAGTTGCACCGGGGCCGCGCACAAGGTGCTTGGTAAAGGCTGTGGCCTCTATCAGGCCCACGCCCTCGCGGATGGCGCGCGCCTCTTCCACCGCATGGGGCCACCAGCCGCCGCGCCGGAAACTGCGCGCGGCGTGATCGTCAAAGCCCTGGGGGGCGTAGTAATTGGGCCGCTACCACCCATTCACCTGCCCGAATTGCGCGCCGTGCGCTTTCACGCGGTCATAACAGGGCGCGGTGCGCAAAGGGCGGCAGGCTTCGCGTTCCTCATCTGGGTGGTGCAGAATAAAGACATGCTCGTAGCATTCTTCATTCTTGCGCGCGGCATATTCGGTGGTCATCCAACTGCCATAGCGCTTGGGGTCAAGCGCGGCCATGTCAATCTCCGCCTCGCCCGCAACCATCATTTGCGCAAGATAATGGCCCGTGCCCCCGGCGGCGGTAATGCCAAAGCTGAACCCCTCTGCCAGCCACATATTGCGCAGGCCCGGCGCGGGGCCAACCAGCGGGTTGCCATCGGGCGTATAGCAGATCGGGCCGTTGTAATCATCTTTCAGCCCCACTGTTTCCGAACTGGGAATACGGTGGATCATGGACATGTATTCTTCTTCAATGCGTTCCAGATCCAGCGGGAAGAGATCCGCGCGGAAGCTTTGGGGCACATCATAGAGGAAGCGCGCCGGGGCATTGCGCTCATACGGCCCCAGAATCCAGCCGCCGCGCTCTTCCCTGACATACCATTTGGCATCGGCATCGCGCAAAACCGGGTGTTCGGGCTGGGTTTTGCGATACTCCACCAGTGCGGGGTCTGGTTCTGTGACGATATATTGGTGCTCTACGGGAATGGCGGGGATTTTGAGGCCCAGAAGCCGCGCGGTGCGCTGGGCATGGTTGCCTGTGGCGGTGACAACATGCTCTGCCACAATATCGAAACGTTCCTCCGAGGGGACAAGATTGCCACCTTTCTCTTCCATCCGCGTGCAAGACACGACCCATTCCGCACCTGTCCAGCGATAGCCGTCCACCTGCACCCGGCGCAGGATTTCCGCGCCATGCTGGCGCGCGCCTTTGGCCATGGCCTGTGTCACATCGGCGGGGTTTATATACCCATCGGTGGGGTGATAGAGCGCGCCGACCAGATCTTCGGTGCGCACAAGGGGCCAGCGGTCTTTGATCTGCGCGGGCGAGAGCCAGTCGTAAGGGATGCCCACGGCCTCTGCCGTGGTGGCATAGAGCCTATATTCATCCATGCGCGCCTGAGTTTGCGCCATGCGCAGATTGCCAACCACGGAAAAGCCTGCATTCAGGCCCGTCTCTGCCTCCAGCGTCTTGTAAAATTTCACGCTGTAATCATGGATATGGCTGGTCGCATAGCCCATGTTGAACAAGGGCAGCAGCCCGGCTGCATGCCATGTGGAACCTGATGTCAGTTCGTCGCGTTCCAGAAGCAGGGTATCCCTGCCGGCTTTGGCAAGATGATAGGCAACAGAGGCGCCCACGGCCCCGCCGCCCACGACCAGCGCTTTGACATGAGTTTTCATCGGCACGACTCCGGCACAAGGGTTTTGCGCCTAGATTGCAAATTCTGCCCCCTGATGGACAAGCCTGCACGACATGCGGCGGCGGAAAAACGACAACGCGGTGCGCCCGGCCCCTTGCGCGCCCCGGCGTGCCCGCCCACCCACCCTCGCGGCGCGCATACGCGCGCC
>JAIUNA010000071.1 GCA_022565265.1 Roseinatronobacter sp.
ACATCAGCACGCGCACGCCCTTGCCCTCTTGGCCCAGCACGTTTTCAAACGGCACTTCCACATCCCGAAACACCAGTTGCGCAGTGTTTGATCCCCGCATGCCAAGCTTGTCGAAATGTGCACTGGTGGAAAATCCGGCCATCGCGCTTTCAATCAGAAAGGCTGTAATCCCCTTGGAGCCTGCCTCTGGGTCTGTTTTGGCATAGACCACCAGCGCATCGGCATCCGGGCCATTGGTGATCCAGTATTTTGTGCCATTCAGGATATAGCGGTCATTTTTCTTTTCCGCGCGCAGCTTCATCCCCACCACATCCGACCCCGCGCCCGCCTCGGACATGGCCAATGCGCCCACATGTTCGCCCGAAATCAGCTTGGGCAGATATTTCGCGCGCTGTGTATCCGTGCCATTCAGCGCGATCTGATTGACGCAAAGATTGGAATGCGCCCCATAAGACAGCGAGACCGAAGCCGAGGCGCGCGCGATTTCCTCTATGGCAACCACATGGGCCAGATAGCCCATTCCTGTGCCCCCCAGCGCTTCGGGAACAGTAATGCCCAAAAGGCCCAATTCGCCCATTTCGCGCCACAGCGCATTGGGAAAGCTGTTGGTGCGGTCAATTTCTGCGGCCATGGGCTTGACCCGCTCTTGCGCCCAGCGATGCACCATCTCGCGCAAGGCCCCCACATCTTCGCCAAGATCAAACTGCATGGATGCCGTGAACATTGCGTCTTGCCTCCCACAATTGAACGCTTGTTCAATTCATATGCTCTGCGAGTGGCCCACGTCAAATGAAATATGCACCTGTCCTGAGATGCAATTGCACTTGCCGCGCCACTGGCGCATTCTGCGCGCAAAGCTGCAACCGGAGAACCCCCAGATGGCGCGCAAGATCATTATCGACACAGACCCCGGACAAGATGATGCGGTGGCAATCCTGCTCGCCCTGGCCTCGCCAGAACTGGAGGTTTTGGGGATTACCTGTGTGGCGGGTAATGTGCCGCTAAACCTGACAACCAAGAATGCGCGCATAGTGTGCGAATTGGCGCAGCGCCCCGATATCAAGGTTTTTGCGGGCTGCGACAAACCTATCGCGCGCAAGCTGGTTACGGCAGAGCATGTGCACGGCAAAACCGGCCTTGATGGCATTACCCTGCCCGACCCAGAAATGCCCTTGCAAACCGCCCATGCAGTAGATTTTCTGATTGATACCCTGCGCCATGAACCTGTGGGCACTGTCACGCTTTGCCCCATTGGCCCGCTGACCAATATCGCCACCGCCATGCAGCGCGCGCCCGATATTATCGGGCGCATTCAGGAAATCGTGCTGATGGGGGGGGCCTATTTTGAAGTGGGCAATATTACGCCTGCGGCAGAGTTTAACATCTATGTCGATCCCGAAGCGGCCAAGATTGTCTTTGGCGCAGGCGCGCCGCTGACAGTCATGCCGCTGGATGTGACCCATAAGGCGCTGACAAACCGCACGCGGGTGGACGCATTTCGCGCCATGCCGGGCCGCGTTGGCCCTGCCGTGGCCAGCTGGACAGATTTCTTCGAGCGGTATGACAAGGAAAAATACGGGTCTGAAGGCGCGCCGCTGCATGATCCCTGCACTATTGCCTATCTGCTGCGCCCAGAGCTGTTTTCGGGGCGCGAGATAAATGTGGAGATCGAAACAGGATCAGAATTGACCCTTGGCATGACAGTGGCCGATTGGTGGCGCGTCACGGGGCGCCCGGCCAATGCGCGGTTCATGGGGGATGTGGATGCAGCGGGATTTTTCGCGCTGCTTCTGGAACGCATAGCGCGGCTATAAGGGCGCGCAAAGCGGCATGAAAATCACGCTCAAACAGTTGCACTATTTCCGCGCACTCGCGCAGACGCGCAATTTCGGACGCGCCGCAGATTTGGTGAGCGTCACGCAACCCGCGCTTTCCATGCAAATTCGCGAATTGGAGGATATCCTCGGCGTGCGGTTGGTGGAACGGCTGCCGCGCGATGTGCGCCTGACGCGCGAGGGCCGCGCCGTTCTGGAGCGCGCAGAGCGGGTATTGGCAGAAGCGATGGAGTTGGAAGCCTCGGCCCAGCAAGCAAGCCTTGGCGCGGCGCTGAATGTGGGGATGATCCCGACCGTTGCGCCGTATTTGCTGGCGGGCACATTGGCGCGGCTGCGTGCCGCCGATATCACCCGCGATCTGCGCCTGCGCGAGGCGCAAACCGCCGATTTGCTGATGGCACTGCGCGAAGGGCGGCTGGATGCGGTGGTCTTGGCCGATCCCAAGCCCGACCCCGATTTGCATATTGCGCCGCTTTTCCGGGATCGCTGTTTGCTGGCCGGATCACCCGTGCGGCTAGATGCTTTGGGCGCAGGCTCTGAAGCGCTGCGGCCTGTGGCGCTGCGCCCCGATCATCTGTTATTGCTGGATGAGGGGCATTGTCTGGCCGACCAGACCCTTGCCTTTTGCCAGTTGGATCGCCGCCAGACACGGCTGGATCTGGGTGCCTCGTCTCTGGCCACGCTTTGCGGGCTGGTGGCGCAGGGGTTTGGGCTGACATTCCTGCCCGAAATTGCGCTCGCCGCCGAAACCGCCGCCGCGCCCCAGATCCATTTGCGCCGCTTTCAGGCCCCCGAACCTGCGCGACAGCTTGTCCTTGTGCGGCGCAAAACCAGTGCCGGGGGGCTGTGGTTTGATGATCTGCACACCCATCTTTGCGCCGCCGGGGAAGTCCTGCTTGCCCATGCGCGCAAATGCGCCCCAGAGAGCTGAAACCCGCCGCAGACAGGGTTTTGAGGGGTTTTCATTTCTGGCCAGACATGAAAAAGGAAACTGCCAAGCGATCCACCCTTCAAGGAGTCCGATCATGGAGATTCGCGAGGCCCTCACCTTTGATGATGTGCTTCTGGTTCCGCAGGCATCCAGCGTGCTGCCCAATCAGGCGGATACAACCACATTTGTCACAAAATCCATTCGGATGAATATTCCGCTTCTGTCTTCGGCCATGGATACTGTGACAGAGGCACGCATGGCGATTGCCATGGCGCAGGCGGGCGGGATTGGTGTGATCCACCGCAATCTCGATCCTGAAGAACAGGCCAGCGAAGTGCGCCGCGTGAAGCGCTTTGAATCGGGGATCGTATTCAACCCGATCACCCTTACCCCCGATCAGACCTTGCGCGACGCGAAGGAATTGCAGGCGCGCTACAATGTGACGGGATTTCCGGTGGTGGATGAAAAAGGCCGTGTGCTGGGCATTGTCACCAATCGCGACATGCGCTTTGCCAGCGATGATGCCACACCTGTAAAGGTGATGATGACCGCGAACAATCTGGCCATTCTGCGCGAACCTGCCGACCGCGATGAAGCGCGCTCTCTCATGCAGGCGCGGCGGATCGAGAAATTGCTGGTCACAGACGCCCAAGGCCGCCTGACCGGGCTTTTGACATTGCGCGATATTGATCGCGCGGTGCTAAACCCAACGGCCTGCAAGGATGATCTGGCGCGGCTGCGGGTGGCTGCGGCCTCGACTGTCGGGGATGCGGGGTTTGAACGCTCTATGGCGCTGATAGAGGCCGGGGTTGATCTGGTTGTCATCGATACCGCGCATGGGCATTCGGAAGGCGTGGCCAAGGCTGTGGAGCGGATAAAGGCGCAATCAAGCGCGGTGCAGGTGATCGCGGGCAATGTGGCCACGGCAGAGGCCACGCGCGCGCTGATTGGCGCGGGCGCAGATGCGGTGAAAGTGGGCATTGGCCCCGGCTCTATTTGCACAACGCGGGTTGTTGCTGGTGTGGGGGTGCCGCAATTGACAGCCATTCTGGATTGCGCGCAGGCGGCGGGAGATATTCCTGTCATTGCCGATGGCGGGATCAAGATGTCGGGCGATTTTGCAAAGGCCATTGCAGCAGGCGCAAGTTGCGCAATGGTGGGCAGCGCGATTGCGGGCACGGATGAAGCGCCGGGCGAAGTGATCCTCTATCAGGGGCGCACCTATAAAAGCTATCGCGGCATGGGCAGCCTTGGCGCCATGGCGCGCGGATCGGCAGCCCGGTATTTCCAGAAAGACGCGGCCAGTGACAAGCTGGTTCCCGAAGGGATTGAGGGGCAAGTCCCCTATAAGGGTGCTGCGGGCGCTGTGATCCATCAGCTTGTGGGCGGCTTGCGCGCGGCGATGGGCTATACAGGCAATGCCACTGTGGCGGATATGCGCAGCAATTGCAAATTCGTGCGCATTACCAATGCCGGGCTGAAAGAAAGCCATGTGCATGATGTGCAGATCACCCGCGAAAGCCCGAATTACCGGATAGGGTAACGCTCTGCACCGCACAAAATATAGCCAAGGGCAGCTTCGCGCAGGCAGGGGACGTTCCCGAAAAAAGGCCAAAGCCGCGCAAAGCTGCCCTTCATGGCGGAAGCTTTGAAAAGACTGTGAAAACCAGCGTCCTGTGCTCAACGCAAAAGGCCTAGATGCAGCGTTGCGCGATGACAGAATGGCGGTGCCATGTAGCGCCGCGCGCACTCAAGGCCGCAGCCCGCCGCGTATCGCCCTGCGGGCGGGCATGCCTTTGGCATGCGCGCCCCTATCCCCCCTGCAAGACACGCACACAAACCCGCAGCCTGCCGCTAAATGCTGGACGATTGCAGCGCAGAGCGCTAAGTCTGGGCCAGATGAAATGAAGGGTCAGACATGTCCGCACTTCCCCCCCTCACCCTCTATCTGGCAGCGCCGCGCGGCTTTTGCGCAGGCGTGGATCGCGCCATCAAGATCGTTGAAATGGCATTGGAGAAATGGGGCGCGCCTGTCTATGTGCGCCACGAGATCGTGCATAACAAATATGTGGTCGACGGGTTGCGCGCAAAGGGCGCCGTATTTGTGGAAGAGTTGGAGGATTGCCCGCCCGACAGGCCCGTGATCTTCTCTGCCCATGGTGTGCCCAAATCCGTGCCGCAAGAGGCACAGGCGCGCCAGATGCTCTATGTCGATGCCACCTGCCCGCTTGTCAGCAAAGTGCATATCGAAGCCGAGCGCCATCATGCCAACGGATTGCAGATGGTCATGATCGGCCATGCTGGCCACCCAGAGACGATTGGCACAATGGGCCAACTGCCAGAGGGCGAAGTTTTGCTGGTGGAAGCGCCCGCAGATGTGGCGGGGCTTTGCGTGCGCGACCCACAAAAACTGGCCTATATCACCCAGACCACCCTTTCGGTGGATGATACAGCCGAAGTTGTGGCCGCATTGCGTGCGCGCTTTCCCGCCATTGTCGGGCCGCATAAGGAAGATATCTGCTATGCCACGACCAACCGCCAAGAGGCTGTCAAAGCCATCGCGCCAAAGGTTCAGGCGCTTTTGGTGATTGGCGCGCCCAATTCCTCCAATTCGCAACGGCTGGTGGAAGTGGGCCGCGCCAAGGGCTGTGCCTATGCCCAGCTTGTGCAGCGCGCCACAGAGATTGACTGGCGCGCGCTGGCAGGGGTGCGCCATCTGGGCATCACGGCCGGAGCCTCTGCCCCCGAAGAGCTGGTCAATGAGGTGATTGACGCCTTTCGCGCGCATTACACTGTAACCGTGGAACTGGTAGAAACCGCGCAAGAGCGCGTAGAGTTCAAAGTGCCGCGCGTATTGCGAGAAACTGCATGATCCCGCGCCCGGCCCTTGTGCTTGGCCTTGCGGGGCTTTTGCCGTTTCTTTGGGGCTTGCTGACCCAGCTTTCGCCCAGCTTGGCACAGATCACGCTGGATATAATCGGCCCGCGTTTTATCGGGCCATTCGTGCTGATCGCCTATGGCACAGTGATTTTATGCTTCATGTCCGGTGTTCTCTGGGGGTTTGCGGCACGCGGGGCGGCGGAAAAGCTTTGGGTTGGCTATGGGCTGTCTGTCTTGCCCGCACTTTGGGCGTTTTTCTTTGTCGGCGGTGGCGCAACTCAGGCGCTAAGTGCGCTGATCACTGGCTTTGTGCTGCTGCTTCTGCTGGATTTGCAATTCAGCCGCTGGGGGCTGGCGCCAAAATGGTGGATGCCGCTGCGCCTGATCCTGACATTCGGGGTGGTGGCGGCCCTGTCCTTGGCGCTATGGTTAGACTAGCTCCCCTATTTTGAAAGCCTGTTCCATGATCCTCTATTCCATGCCCTCTTCCGGCAATTCCTATAAAGTACGGCTTTTGCTGGCGCTTTTGGGGCGGCGTGATGTGACGCTGAGAGATGTTGAATATCAAACCCCCGCGCTGGCCACGGCCAAGGCCGCGGGGCATTTGCCCTTTGAGCGCGCGCCAGTGCTGCTGTTGGAAGATGGAACCGCCCTGCCCGAATCCAACGCGATCCTGTGCTATCTGGGCGAAGGCACGCATTTCATACCGCAAGCCCCGGTGGCCCGCGCGCAGATGCTGGCATGGATGTTCTGGGAACAAAACCAGCATGAGGGCGTGATTGCCGTGCGCGCGGCGCTGCGTTGCTACGCCCACCGCGCCGCAGAGGCCACGCCCGCGCGCATGGACGCCCTTCTGGAACGCGGAAATCAACTGTTGCAGATCATGGAAGACAGTCTTGCCACGCAAGACTGGCTTTTGGGCGCAGATATCAGCCTCGCCGATATCTGCCTCTTTGCCTATACTCATTCAGCCCAGACGCGGGGCGGGTATGATCTGGGGCAATTCCCTGCCATTCGGGGCTGGATCGCGCGGGTGCAAGCGCGTGACGGGTTCGAGGCGCTGTGATGCCAGCCCTTGTTGCCTATACCGATGGCGCCTGTTCGGGCAATCCCGGCCCCGGGGGTTGGGGGGTGCTGATGCAAGCCAAGCGCGGCGAGACTGTTGTGAAGGAACGCAGCCTTTCCGGGGGCGAGCCGGATACCACCAATAACCGCATGGAATTGATGGCCGCCATCAGCGCGCTGGAAACCCTGAGCCAGCCCAGCGAGATTACGATTGTCACCGATAGCGCCTATGTGAAAAATGGCGTGACAAGCTGGATACATGGCTGGAAGCGCAATGGCTGGCGCACCGCAGACCGCAAGCCCGTGAAAAATGCCGAACTCTGGCAAAGTCTGGATCTGGCACAGGCGCGCCACAAAGTGGTGTGGGAATGGGTGAAGGGCCATGCGGGCCACCCGGAGCACGAGCGCGCAGATGCCCTTGCCCGCGAAGGCATGGCCCCTTTCAAGGCCGCGCCCAGGGCCGCGCCGTGACGTTGCTGCAAGGGCTGGATTATCTGGCGGTGTTCATCTTTGGCCTCACAGGCGCACTGGCCGCCAGCCGCGCGCAGCTGGATATTCTGGGCTTTCTGTTTCTCGCCTGTCTTACAGCCGTGGGCGGCGGCACGCTGCGCGATGTGATCTTGAACCGCGAGTCGGTGTTCTGGGTTTCTGATCCGGGAATGATCTTTTCGGCCTGCGTGGCGGCCTTTGTGGTGTTTTTCACAGCGCATTTGTTCGAATCGCGCCTGCGCGTGCTGGAATGGTGCGATGCGGCGGCGCTGGCCGTAGCTGTGCCTGCCGGGGTTGGGGTGGCGATGGGCATGGGGCAATCGGCGGCGATTGTGGTGATCATGGGGGTTGCAACTGGCACTTTTGGCGGGTTGATGCGCGATGTCGTGTGTAATGATGTGCCGCTTGTGCTGAAAAAGGGCGAGCTATACGCCACCGCCGCCTTTAGCGGCGCGTTAGCCGCGCTGTCATTGGATTATCTTGGGGCCTCTGCCCTTGTGGTGCTTTTGGCATGTGGGCTAACAACATTCGCCCTGCGCGCAGGATCACTGCTGTTTGGCTGGTGCTTGCCGGTTTACAAAAGCCGGCCCAAACGGAATTGAAGAGCGGCTATCGCCCAAGCGTGGCAACTGTGCGCGACACGATCACAGACAGCGCCATCAAGACCAGCCCAGCCAACACCAGCCAAGCTGATACCGCTCCTGCCACTTCACTGCTTGAAAGCATCGCCAACCCTGCGCCTGCCACCAGCAAAAGCCAAGGCGTGACTCTGCCAAGGACGAAGCAAAGAAGGCAAAAGGCCTTTATTTGGCTATCATCGTTTTTTCCCATGAATACAAAAATACTCCAAACCCCAAGCGCCAGCAAAAAAAAACGATGTGACCAGCCAAAATGCTCCGGGGCCAAAAAGATAGGCTACTAGATTATCAACGGCTTGCGCCGTGATAAGAAAGGCAGACCCAGCGCAGCCTAGCGATTTTACCACGCAAAGCGCAATATTCCCGGAGTTGTTATCAGACATCCATAAAAATAACCTTAACCAATACACTGCAAACAAAAACAATATCTTAGCGGCGCCCCTGAAACCGCTGCCATAGCCACAAAAGCACAAGCGAGCCAAGCAGGGCCAGCACGAATGCGCCCACCCAAGAGGCAGAGGTCATCAGAAAGCGAAAGCCAAGGCCGCCAACCACTGCCCCCAAAACCCCGATCACCATCGCGGTAGGCAAATCGGTAGTCATCTTCATCAACCGTGTGGCCAGAACCCCGGCCAAAGCACCCACAACAATAAGAACCACTACCGGCATGGGCTATAGCCCTGCCTGAGCGGCAATATCGGCAGCGCGCTGGCGTCCGCGCTCTGTTGCGGATTTCAACTGCCCGCAGGCGGCCATGATATCTTCGCCGCGCGGGGTACGGATGGGGCTGGCATATCCGGCCTTGTGCACGATATCCGAAAACGCCTCTATGCGCGCCCAGTCAGAGCGCTGATAGGGCGCGCCGGGCCATTCGTTGAACGGGATCAGATTGATCTTTGCCGGAATGCCCGCAATCAGCTTGACCAGCCGCTTTGCATCGGCATCTGAATCATTCACATCCTTAAGCATCACATATTCAAAGGTGATCCGCTCGGAATTTGACAGCCTTGGATACTCGCGCAGCGCCTCCAGCAATGTCTGGATATTCCAACGCTTGTTGATGGGAACCAGCTTATCACGCACCTCGTCGGTTGTGGCGTGAAAGCTGATTGCCAGCAGGCAGCCAATCTCTTGCGCCGTGCGTGCAATCTCTGGCACAACCCCAGATGTGGACAGCGTAATCCGGCGACGCGAGATGGACAGGCCTTCGCCATCCATCACCACTTTCATCGCATCGCGCACATTGTCGAAATTATACAGCGGCTCTCCCATCCCCATCAGAACCACATTGCTGACAAGGCGGGTTTCATCCTTGGGCGCGCCTGGGATTGGCCATTCGCCCAGATCATCGCGCGCCACCAATACCTGGCCCACAATCTCTGACGCTGTCAGGTTGCGCACCAGTTTCTGTGTGCCCGTATGGCAGAAAGAACAGGTAAGTGTGCAACCAACCTGACTGGAAATACAGAGGGTTCCGCGGCTTTCTTCAGGTATATAAACCGCCTCGACCTCATGCCCACCTGCAATGCGCAGCAGATATTTGCGCGTCCCATCCTCGGAAATCTGGCGCGTTACAATCTCTGGCCGTGAAATCTGGAAATGGCGCGCCAGATCGGCGCGATAGCCTTTGGCCAGATTTGTCATCACCTCGAAATCTTGGGCACCCCAGTGGTATATCCACTGCCAAATCTGGCCCACGCGCATTTTTGCCTGCCGCTCTGGCGTGCCGATAGCGATCAACGCCTCGGCCATTTGCGCGCGGGTCAGGCCCACAAGGTTGCGCTTGCCCTCTTCCGGCAGTTTGCGCGGAAGGGTCAGCACATCCTGAGTGATTGGAACATCCATGCGCGTTTGGCCTCGTCTGGGGAATATTTCATAGTCATATAACAAAACCGCCCGGCTTTTACAGCCGGGGCGGTATATTTTTCGATGGATCGTGTCAGATCAGCTTGCGCATTGGCGCCCGGCCTCGTCCGATGCGGCACTGAAGCCAAACAGCGAGAATGTATCGCGCGTCGCTGTCCCTCTGGACGAACGCGCCGTCAAAACAGCATCCGCCCCCCCGCGCATTGCTGCGAAAATACGCTGATCATCTTCGGGCGATGCCGCCCAAGCCCATTCGCCATCAGCAAAAAGCTGAAATTCATTGGTTCCGATCGTCAGGCCAACTGTGGAATCGCCCGCAAAAGGATAACCGCCAGTGAAAGAGATTTCAGGGGCACTGCCGCCCGCCCGATAAGTTGCGAACAACAAGATATTGCCACGGCGCACCTGCACTGGCTGGCCGCCGCGTGTGTTCACAGTTTCGCGCGGGGCGGAAACGGCCCAACATTCCTTTGGGCTTTCTTCTACAAATACGCTCCAATCCGTCTCGGCAGCCACGCGATTGGTGCTTTGCTGCGCCTGTGCCGTGCCAGATGCACCCATGACCAATATCAGCGCCGCGCTTGCAAGTGTCGTCCCGAAATGCCTGTGTAACGCCATCTGCCCTCTGCCTCCAATTGACCCGGCCCTGTTTTTGCGCCACGCATGGCTTGACGCGCGACAATCGGGCCTAACATCCCGTTTCTTATCGTGAAGCCAGCGGAAATTCAAAGCCCTCTTGGCACGAAATCGCGCAGCCGTGAAAATTGCAGGGATTCTGGGTAAAAATGAGCGACAAAATGCCGAATTTTGAGAGTGTTGATACAGGCGCAGTTCCTTTGATCGAGTTGTGGCGCGGCGATATTCTGGAAAGCCTGCATCGTGGCCATGCGGTTGTCATGCGTGACACAGGCGAGATTGTGGAAAGCTGGGGGCGCCCCGATGCGCTGATCTATCCGCGATCAAGTTGCAAGATGGTGCATGCGCTGCCTTTGCTGGAAAGCGGCGCGGGGCGCGATCTGGGGGGCGAGCATCTGGCGCTGGCCTGTGCCTCGCATCAGGGCGCTGAAATTCATGTTACCCGCGTGGCGCGCTGGTTGCAGGATCTTGGGCTTGCCGAGGCCGATTTGCGCTGCGGCTGCCAAGCTGCAGAGGATATCCCCGAACGGCATCGGCTTATCCGCGCAGGTGAAAACGCCTGCCAATTGCACAATAACTGTTCGGGCAAACATGCTGGGTTTCTGACGCTCAACCAGCATATGCGCGGTGATGCCGAATATGTCTTGCCCGATCACCCTGTCCAACTGGCCATTCGCACAGCCTTCGAGGAAGTGACGCAAATGCCCTCGCCCGGCTACGGGATTGATGGCTGTTCGGCCCCGAATTTTGCAACGGCAGTTTCTGGGCTGGCAGGTGCCATGGCGCGTTTTGCAGGCGCGTCAGAGAGCGGAGATGCGCGCGCGCGCGGTATGGTCGCGCTGCGCAATGCCATGATGCAGCATCCCGAACTGGTTGCAGGTGAAACCCGCGCCTGCACGGATCTGATGCGCGCGCTGAACGGGCGCGCGGCCGTAAAAACAGGGGCGGAGGCTGTGTTTGTTGCGATCCTGCCGCAAGAGCGATTGGGGATCGCGCTGAAAATTCTGGATGGCGGCGTGCGCGCGGCAGAGGCCGCCATCACAGCGCTATTGATTCGCTACGCCGGGCTGGAGGCCGCGCATCCGGTGGCCCAACGCTATCTGGGGCCGCAACTGAACCGGCGCAATATCGTGACAGGCGCAATCCGCACTGCCCCCGGATTTGCGTGACAGATATGTGATTGCGCAAAACTTGGATGAAAACGGCACATGGGGTTTCCCAATCGGGGATGCTTCGCTAAGCCAAGATGAGCCAGGTATCAGGAGAGGGAAATAGCGATGTTCAAGTTTTTATTCGGCAACAAGGCAAGCGCACCAGAAATCAAACGTGAAACCCAGCGAGAAACCCTGATACGGGCGCAGCGCGAGATAAACGAAATTCTGGCCACCCTTTCGCCCAAACCCAAGATCACGCTTTACCCGGAAGAAGGCACGCTGACGATCGAATTGCCCGAACAAATGCCTGACGAGGCCAAAGCCCTGCCTGCCCCTGCCACCAAACCCGCCATGGCAGCAACGCCGGAACACTCCACAGCATCCTGACAGTTTTTTCAATCTGCCCAAAACAAAACCGCCCGCAATATATGCGGGCGGTTTTTTTGAAATATCCAGTGCGATTAACGCTTGGAGAACTGGAAGCTACGGCGGGCCTTGGCCTTGCCGTATTTCTTGCGCTCCACCACGCGGCTGTCGCGGGTCAGGAAACCTGCCGCTTTCAGCGCGCCGCGCAGGCTGGGATCATAAAGCTGCAATGCTTTCGAGATACCATGCTTCACCGCACCCGCCTGACCGGACAAGCCACCGCCCTTGACAGTTGCCTGCACATCAAACTGATCAACAACGCCTGCAACCTGAAAAGGCTGGCGCAGGATCATCTGCAGCACGGGGCGTGCGAAATATGCGTTGATTTCCTTGCCATTGACCGTGACCTTGCCAGAACCGGGCTTGATCCAGACGCGGGCAACCGCGTCTTTGCGCTTGCCAGTGGCATAGGCGCGGCCCAGATCGTCGCGCACAGGTTCGCGCGGTGCTTCGACTTCAGCTGCGGGTGTTACGACCGATTTCAGATCGTCCAGGGTTTTGAGATCTTCAGCCATGATCATGCACTCCGCGTGTTTTTCTTGTTCATCGCGCGCACATCCAGCACTTCAGGCTGCTGTGCCTCGTGCGGATGCTCTGTGCCGGCATAAACGCGCAGATGCGTCATTTGCTGGCGCGACAGCGGCCCACCGGGCAGCATGCGCTTGACAGCCTGCATCACAACGCGCTCAGGGAAGCGGCCTTCAAGAATTTGGCCTGTTGTGCGCGACTTGATCCCACCGGGATAGCCGGTGTGCCAGTAATTGGGTTTGTTGCGCTTGTTGCCGGTCAGTTGCACCTTGTCGGCATTGAT
>JAIUNA010000072.1 GCA_022565265.1 Roseinatronobacter sp.
CCGCCGGGGCCAGCGCCTATGACGATAATAGCTTTGGACATGAACGTCTCTCCTGGGTTGCCGGGGGCGAGGGGGGGGGCGGTCTGCCCCCCGCACCCCCCGAGGATATTTGGGCCAAGATGAAGCTGCATCAGAAGAGAGCAACCCCAAGCATGACCAAACTGGATATAAACCCCACCCCCCAGATGACAGAACGCCAGGGATTGAGGGCATAAGCATAGGCCGGGATATAAAGGATGCGCGCCGCGAGATAGAGATAGGCGCAAGCAGCCGTAAGCGGGCCGGACTGGTTGGACAGGGTGATGACCATCACCGCGATGCCAAAGAGGATCAGCGCTTCGAAATGGTTCTGGAGGGCGCGACCAAGGCGCGCTGTGCGGGGGGACAGCGCCTTGGGGGGCGGCGCGTCGCGCGTGCCGCTGGTATAATGCGGCCCCAGTTCCAGATTGGCGGGCACGGCATAAAGCAGGTATTGCACGGCTTGCAGCAGGGCCGCTAGGGCGAGGGCGGTGAGTTCGGGGGTCATAGGGCGCGCATGACATATGCAGAGCGTGTCACCCCCGAAGCGCGCGGCGTCACCCGGTTGCCAATTCCGCAAAGAGCTGCGATTTCGGCGGTGGGATCGGTGCTGCGCCTGCAAGCAGGCGCTGTCCCCCGTGGCGCGGCAGCACAGGCTGTGGCGAAAGAATGGGCAAGTTGCGCGGCAGTCATAAGGCCCTCGTCAGACTGGTGCAGGGCATGTGCCATCACATGCCCTGACACATTGTGCTTACAAATCCATCAGCAGACGGCGCGGATCTTCCAGCGCTTCTTTCACGCGCACAAGGAAGGTGACAGCACCTTTGCCATCCACGATACGGTGGTCATAGCTGAGTGCCAGATACATCATCGGGCGCGCGACGATCTGCCCTTTCACGACCATGGGCCGTTCCTGGATTTTATGCATCCCCAGAATACCCGATTGCGGCGGGTTCAGGATCGGCGAGGACATCAGCGAGCCATACACCCCGCCATTGGAGATGGTGAAGCTGCCGCCCTGCATTTCGGCCATCGTCAGCTTGCCATCGCGGGCGCGCTTGCCGAAATCGCCAATGCGCTTTTCGATCTCGGCAAAGCCCATTGTATGGGCATCGCGCAGCACTGGCACAACCAACCCGTTGGGTGTGCCCACGGCCACGCCCATATGGACATAGTTTTTATAGACGATATCCGTGCCATCAATCTCGGCATTCACCTCTGGCACTTCCATCAGCGCATGGCAGCAGGCTTTGACGAAGAAGGACATGAAGCCCATTTTCACGCCATGCTTCTTCTCGAACTGATCTTTGTATTCGTTCCGAAGCTCCATGATGCCGCCCATATCTGCCTCGTTATAGGTGGTCAGCATGGCGGCGTTATTTTGCGCTTCTTTCAGGCGGCGCGCGATGGTCTGGCGCAGCTTGGTCATGCGCACGCGTTCTTCGCGCGCAGCATCATCGGCGGGCACGGGGGCGCGCGGGGCCTGTTGGGCTGCCGGGGTGGGCACAGTCGGCGCAGCCGCTGGGGCCGTCCCGGCTTTTTGTACGTCTTCTTTCATGATGCGCCCATCGCGCCCTGTTCCTGTTACCTGATCGGGCGACAGCCCTTTTTCCGCCATCAGCTTTTTGGCCGAAGGCGCATCTTCCACATCGCGGCCCGCAGCAGGGGCGGAGGCGGCAGGGGCGGCAGCAGCAGCCGCAGCCGGTGCCCCCTGAGATCCGGAGATGACCGCAAGCTTGCCGCCTGCGCCCACAGTGCTGCCCTCTGGCGCCAGAATTTCGGCCAGAATGCCTGCCGCGGGGGCGGGCACTTCGACAGACACTTTATCGGTTTCCAGCTCGCACAGCATTTCATCCACGGCCACAGTATCGCCCGGTTTCTTGAACCAGCTTGCAACGGTGGCTTCGCTCACACTCTCGCCCAGGGCGGGAACCATCACATCCACGCTTTCAAGGGTGGCGGCGGGTTTGGCCGCAGGGGCGGCGGCGGCAGGGGCGGCGCTTGCCCCCCCTTCCGCGATCATGGCCAGCAGCGCATCAACGCCAACTGTCTCGCCCTCGGCGGCGACAATCTCGCCCAATGTGCCGGCAATAGGCGAGGGCACTTCAACAGTAACCTTGTCGGTTTCCAGCTCGCAGAGCATTTCATCCACGGCCACGGCATCGCCCGGTTTCTTGAACCAAGTTGCAACTGTGGCTTCGGTAACGCTTTCGCCCAGAGTGGGGACTCGAACTTCGGTGGACATGTGCTTGTTATCCCTCGATTGTAAGCGCTTCGTTCACGAGCGCCGCTTGTTGTGCTTTATGTTGGCTTGCAAGCCCGGTGGCGACAGAGGCCGATGCAGCGCGGCCCACATAGCGCGGGCGTTTGCTGGCCCCTGTCAACCGGCTCAGACCCCATTCGATATTCGGCTCGATAAAGGCCCAGGCGCCCTGATTTTTCGGCTCTTCCTGACACCAGACCATTTCGGCCCCGGCAAAGCGCTCCAACTCTTTCAAAAGCGCCATGGCCGGGAACGGATAAAACTGTTCCACGCGCAGCAGATAGATATCCGTAATCCCGCGCGCATCGCGTTCTTCCAAAAGATCGAAATACACCTTGCCCGAACACATCACCACGCGGCGGATTTTGTCATCGGCCACCAGTGTTGTATCGCTATTGCCCTTTTGGGCATCATCCCACAGCACGCGGTGGAAGCTGGACCCTTCGAGGAAATCTTCGGCCTCGGAGATGCACAGCTTATGGCGCAACAGCGATTTCGGCGTCATCAACACCAAAGGCTTGCGGAAACTGCGATGGATCTGGCGGCGCAGGATGTGGAAGTAATTGGCGGGAGTCGAGCAATTGGCAACGATCCAGTTATCCTGCGCGCATTGCTGCAAGAAGCGCTCCAACCGGGCAGAGCTATGCTCTGGCCCCTGCCCTTCAAACCCATGCGGCAACAGCATCACCAGCCCCGACATGCGCAACCACTTGCTTTCGCCCGAAGAGATGAACTGGTCAAACATGATCTGCGCGCCATTGGCGAAATCGCCAAATTGCGCTTCCCACATCACCAGCGCATTGGGTTCGGCCAGCGAATAGCCATATTCAAACCCCAGCACTGCATATTCCGACAGCATGGAATCGATCACCTCATACCGCGCCTGCCCCGGCTTGATATTGTTCAGCGGGTAATAGCGATCTTCGGTTTGCTGGTCGATAAAGGCGGAATGGCGCTGGCTGAATGTGCCACGGGTGGAATCCTGCCCAGACAGGCGCCCAGGGAACCCCTCAGAGACAAGGCTGCCAAAGGCCAGCGCCTCTGCCGTGGCCCAGTCAAAGCCCTTGCCGCTTGTCAGCATCTCCTGCTTGGCATCCAGCTGGCGCACAACGGTTTTATGAATATTGAACCCGTCGGGATAGCGCGTCAGCGCCGCGCCCACCTCCTCCATCATGGGTTTGGAAATCCATGTCTCGCCGCGCTGATACTCCGCGCCTTCGCGGTTGAGGTGCGACCAGCGCCCATCCAGCCAGTCGGCCTTGTTGGGCTTGTAGGTTTTCCCGGTCTCGAACTCGTCATTCAGGAAAGCCTGAAACGCGGCTTTCATATCCTCAATCTCGCCTTCCGGGATCAGCCCATCGGCCACAAGGCGTTCGGTATATAGCTGAAGCGTGGATTTGTGCTTCTTGATCCGGGTATACATGGCCGGATTGGTGAACATCGGCTCATCGCCTTCGTTATGGCCAAAGCGGCGATAGCAGAAAATATCGATCACCACATCTTTCAGGAATTTCTGGCGGAATTCCGTGGCCACTTTGGCCGCATGCACCACCGCCTCCGGATCATCGCCATTCACATGGAAAATCGGCGCTTCCACCATCAGCGCGATATCTGTGGGATAGGGGCTGGAGCGCGAGAAATGCGGCGCAGTGGTGAAACCGATCTGGTTATTGACGATGATATGAATCGTGCCGCCCGTGCGATGGCCGCGCAGGCCCGACAGGCCCAGGCCCTCGGCCACAATGCCTTGCCCTGCAAAAGCCGCATCCCCATGCAGCAGCACGCCCATCACCTGCCGCCGCTCGCTGGCAGACATCTGGTCTTGCTTGGCGCGCACCTTGCCCAGCACCACCGGATTTACCGCTTCCAGATGCGAGGGGTTGGCCGTCAGCGACAAATGCACCGTGTTGCCATCAAATTCGCGGTCGGAAGAGGCGCCCAGATGGTATTTCACATCGCCAGAGCCATCGACATCTTCAGGCTTGAAACTGCCGCCCTGAAATTCGTTGAAAATGGCGCGGTAAGGCTTGCCCATCACATTGGCCAGAATGTTCAACCGGCCCCGATGCGGCATCCCGATGGCAATTTCCTTCAGCCCAAGCGCACCGCCGCGCTTGATGATCTGCTCCATCGCCGGAATAACGGCTTCGCCGCCATCCAGCCCGAAACGCTTTGTCCCCATGTATTTCACATGCAGGAATTTCTCAAAGCCCTCAGCCTCGACCAGCTTGTTCAGAATGGCGCGGCGGCCAGCCTTGGTGAACTGGATTTCCTTGCCATAGCCCTCAATCCGCTCTTTCAGCCAGGCCACCTGCTCCGGGTCTGAAATATGCATGAATTGCAGCGCGAATGTGCCGCAATAGGTGCGTTGCAGAATATCAATGATCTGGCGCAGGCTGGCCACTTCCAGCCCCAGCACATTGTCAATGAAGATCGGGCGATCCATATCGGCCTCGGTAAAGCCATAGGAACGCGGATCAAGCTCTGGATGCGGTTCTTCCTTGCGCATGCCCAGCGGGTCAAGATCGGCCACCAGATGGCCCCGGATACGGTAAGCGCGGATAATCATCAGCGCGCGCAAACTGTCAATCACCGCGCCGCGCACTTGCTCTGTGCTCAGACTGACGCCCTTCTCCGCCGCTTTGGCCGTTATCTTTTCGGCAGCGGCCTTCTTCTCGGCCACAGGCGCAGGGTTGGGCCATTCGCCCGTCAGCGCGGCTGTCAGATCATCTGACGGCACAGGGGGCCAATCGCCGCGCGCCCAGCTTGGGCCAGAGGCCGCGCGCTGCGCATCCTGAGCGCCTTCGCCCAAGGCGCGGAAATACTCTGCCCAGACATCATCGACAGAGGCGGGATCAGCGGCATGTCGCGCTTGCAGCGCTTCAACATAGGCCGCATTCTGACCCTCAAGAAAGGTCTCGCCATGTATCGGGCTGGGGCTGTGGTCGTTCATTTTGGCACCTCTGTGGCACAGACTGTGAATTTGCAGTTACTTTGCCCGCACGCGGGGTTCGGGGCCAAAGCGGTTTGCGCCGCGTTGGCTGGGGCGGGACATCCACCATAATAAAACAGCGCCAGCCGCAATTTGCAGCACGGCAAGCGCTAGGATCAGGGTTGATTGCCCCGCCATTGGCGCGGCAAAACCCGGTTGGCCATCAACAAGCTGGCCAACCACCTGACGACTGACAGAACCAGACACAAAGGCACTGCCCACCACCACGCCAGAAGGCACTAGCACCCACCAGCCGGGGCGACCCGTATCTTGCGCCCGCCGCCATGCGACAGCAAGGAAGGGCAGAAACACAATCAGTTGAAATGCCCGTGTCAAAATCTGGCTGCCGCCTGCAAAGGCCAGCATCTCTACCCCGCCAATGGCAAATGCCCCGGCAAAGACAAAGAGGAAAAACCACCAATAATCGGGACGGCGCGAACGCCCTGAAAAATTCAGGGCGTTCTGAAAACCGCCAATAATCGCTTTTGAAAATGTCATTTCTGCGCCTCCAATAGTGCGCGGCTTGCTTATTTGCCGATGGCCTTCAATACGGCCTCGCCCAAACCTGCCGGGCTATCGGCAACAATAACGCCCGCCGATTTCATCGCCTCGATCTTGTCGTCTGCGCCGCCCTTGCCGCCTGCAACAATCGCGCCAGCATGGCCCATGCGGCGGCCCGGAGGGGCCGTGCGCCCGGCAATAAAGCCCGCAACAGGCTTCTTGCGCCCGCGCTTGGCCTCATCTTTCAAAAATTGCGCGGCCTCTTCTTCGGCACTGCCGCCAATTTCCCCGATCATGATGATGGATTCGGTTTCATCATCGGCCAAAAACCACTCCAGCACATCCAGATGCTCTGTGCCCTTGATGGGATCGCCACCAATCCCCACGCAGGTGGATTGCCCAAGGCCCACATCAGTGGTCTGCTTCACGGCCTCATATGTCAGCGTGCCGGAACGCGACACCACACCAACCGAACCCCGGCGATGGATATGGCCGGGCATGATCCCGATCTTGCAGGCATCAGGGGTAATGACGCCGGGGCAGTTTGGCCCGATCAGAATGGATTTGCTATTGGCCAGCGCGCGCTTGACCTTCATCATGTCCAGCACCGGAATCCCTTCGGTGATGCAGACAATCAATTCCATTTCCGCGTCAATCGCTTCCAGAATGGAATCCGCCGCAAAAGGGGGCGGCACATAAATCACCGTTGCATTGGCTTCGGTCACCGCGCGGGCCTCATGCACCGAATTGAAGACGGGCAGGCCCAGATGCGTGCCCCCCCCTTTGCCGGGCGTCACACCGCCCACCATCTGCGTGCCATAAGCAATCGCCTGCTCAGAATGGAACGTACCCTGAGAGCCAGTGAAACCCTGGCAGATTACCTTTGTATGTTTATCAACAAGAACAGCCATTTCGGCCTCCATCGTAGGGCGCATGCTTTGCACACACCAATATGCGGGGGGAATGGTGCGTGCCCGGCACGCACCTCACAGCTTAGCCTTTCACAGCCTTGACGATCTTCGCGGCAGCGTCCGAAAGATTGTCAGCGGCAATCACATTCAGGCCAGACTCGCGGATGATCTGCTTGCCAAGCTCCACATTCGTGCCTTCCAGACGCACCACCAGCGGCACTTGCAGGCCAACAACCTTTACCGCCGCAATCACGCCTTCCGCGATGATATCGCAGCGCATGATCCCCCCGAAGATATTGACAAGAATACCTTTCACATTCGGGTCAGAGGTGATGATCTTGAACGCCTCTGTCACCTTCTCCTTAGTGGCCCCACCGCCCACATCAAGGAAATTGGCAGGCTCTGCACCATAAAGCTTGATGATATCCATGGTGGCCATAGCCAGCCCCGCGCCATTGACCATGCAGCCAATCTCGCCATCCAGCGCGATATAGTTCAGGTCATATTTGCTGGCGGCCAGTTCCTTGGGGTCTTCTTCCGTCTCGTCGCGCAGCGCCAGAATATCGGGCTGGCGATAGAGTGCGTTGCTGTCAAAACCGACTTTGGCATCCAGACATTTCAAATCGCCATCCGTGGTCACGATCAGCGGGTT
This sequence comes from Roseinatronobacter sp., assembly GCA_022565265.1. Taxonomy (GTDB): domain Bacteria; phylum Pseudomonadota; class Alphaproteobacteria; order Rhodobacterales; family Rhodobacteraceae; genus Roseinatronobacter. Next base: position 7,338 of record JAIUNA010000072.1, read on the forward strand.
GATTTCCACCATCTCGGCATCGCGCTCTGTGAAAAACTTGTAAAGCTTGTTCACCAAGTCCACGCATTGCTTGATCTGCTTGCCTTCCAGCCCCAGCGCGAAAGCCACGCGGCGACCATGGAAGCCCTGAATCCCTGTGGCAGGATCAATGCTGAACGATACAATCTTTTCGGGCGTATGGGCCGCGACTTCTTCAATATCCATCCCGCCTTCGGTCGATACCACAAAGCTGATACGCGAGCTTACACGATCCACCAGCAGCGCCAGATACAATTCGCGCGAGATGTCGGAACCATCTTCGATATAGATGAGGTTCACCTGCTTGCCCGCAGGCCCGGTCTGATGGGTCACAAGTGTCCGGCCCAGCATGGCTTTGGCATGTTCTTCCGCCTCTGCCACCGATTTCGCAAGGCGCACACCGCCCTTTTCGCCAGCCGATGCTTCCTTGAAGCTGCCCTTGCCGCGCCCACCCGCATGGATCTGCGCTTTCACCACCCAAAGCGGGCCATCAAGTTCACCGGCCGCGCTTTTGGCTTCTTCCGCCTTAAAGACGATCCGGCCATCGGAAACAGGCACGCCATAAGTGCGCAGTAACCCTTTTGCCTGATACTCATGAATGTTCATGAAACTGTCCCATATTTGCTGTTGCTGGGCTGTGCATGGCAGATTGCGCGCGAAAAACAAATGAAATCTGCCGTAAAACAAGGCGATTGGCGGAAAATCGAAAATTAGTGATCACAGTTTTTCAAAGTGTGATCACATAATTCGGGCAGTTTGGAAACGCAGAATTCCCGTGACCGCAAACATGGGCTTTTACAGCAAAGGGCCGCGCAATCCGCGCGGCCCTGTCACTCTTGAGTCGCCTTGGCCAAATCAGGCCAGCGTCGGATCAATCGCCTTGCAAGCCTCTACCAGCCCGCGCACCGCATCCACGGATTTATCGAACATCACCTGCTCATCCTTGGTCAGCTTGATATCAACCACTTTCTCGATCCCGCCTGCCCCGATAATCGTAGGCACGCCAACATACATGCCCTTCAGGCCAAATTCGCCCTCACAATAGGCCGCGCAGGGCAGAAGGCGCTTTTGGTCTTTCAGATAGGCTTCGGCCATCTCAATCGCACTCGTGGCAGGCGCATAAAAGGCCGATCCGGTTTTCAGCAGGCCCACAATCTCTGCGCCGCCATCGCGGGTGCGCTGCACGATCGCCTCCAGCTTTTCTTGAGATGTCCAGCCCATCGATACCAGATCAGGCAGCGGAATGCCCGCAACCGTGGAATAGCGTACAAGCGGAACCATCGTATCGCCATGCCCGCCCAGCACAAAGGCCGTGACATCGCGCATGGACACTTTGAATTCAAGGCTCAGGAAATGGCGGAACCGCGCGCTGTCCAGCACGCCCGCCATGCCCACAACCTTGTTATGCGGCAGGCCAGAGAATTCGCGCAGCGCCCAGACCATCGCATCCAGCGGGTTGGTAATGCAGATCACAAAGGCATCGGGGGCATGTTTGGCAATGCCCTCGCCCACAGATTTCATCACCTTCAGATTGATCCCCAGCAGATCATCGCGGCTCATGCCCGGCTTGCGCGGCACACCAGCCGTCACGATGCAGACATCTGCGCCCGCGATATCGGCATAATCATTCGTGCCTTTGAAGCTGCCATCAAACCCCTCAGAGGGGCCAGATTCGGCAATATCCAGCGCCTTGCCCTGTGGCGTGCCTTCGGCAATATCGAAAAGGATTACATCGCCAAGTTCCTTGATGGCGGCCAGATGGGCAAGCGTGCCGCCAATCTGTCCCGCGCCGATCAGTGCAATTTTGGGTCTGGCCATCGGTGATCTCCGGATCGTTTGTTATGACGCCCCTTGCCTAGTGCCTTCCCCCCCGCAACGCAAGGGTATCACAGTTGCGTGCGTGCATTGATAGCGCCGTCATGGCCCAAAATCGCCCGACAGCGCCGGGCGCGGATCACCGCTCGGTCAGTTTCAACTCGATCCGGCGGTTGCGCGCGCGGGCCTGCGGGGTGTTGTCAGGATCAACCGGGCGGTATTCTCCGAATCCCGTGGCCGCAAGACGCTGGGGCGGAAAGCCCCAGTCTTCTGTCATATAGCGCACCACAGACAAGGCGCGCGCCTGGCTTAGTGCCCAGTTGTCGCGCCATTCCGCCCCCGGCCCCAAGGGCAGGTTGTCGGTATGGCCATCCACCCGCAAAATCCAGTCAATCTCTGGCGGAATTTCATCCGCCACATCGCGCAAAATCTGCACCACATTGCCAATCTGCGCGCGCCCCGCCGGGGCCAGCTCTGCCGAACCCAGCTCAAACAACACTTCCGAGGAAAACAGGAAACGGTCGCCCACGATCTGGATTTCGTCGCGCCCCTCCAAAACCTCGCGCAAACGCCCAAAGAATTCAGATTGAAACCGCTCCAGCCGCTCGCGCTCTGCCGCTTCCAGATCGGCGCGGCGGCGCTCTTCTGCGGCCAGTTGCGCCAGCGCCATATTCAGATCGGCGCCAAGGGTTTCAATCTGGGTTTGCGCGGCCTCTTCGCGCGCACGCGCAGCCCCCAGCAAGTCTTGCAAGCCCCCCACCTGCCCGCGCAGCGCGGCCACCTGCTGGTTCAACAGTTCCAAACTGCGCTGATCGTCAAGGCTTTGCGCCATGCGCGTGGCCAAATCCTGTTCGGCCAAAGCGCGCAAGGCCGCAAGGCGCGCGCGCTCGGAAATTTCCATCTCCAGCGCGGCCTCAAGCTCTGCCTGCCCCGCGCGCGCAGCCGCCAGCAATGTCAGCGTTTCTTCCGCGCGGCGGCGCTGTTCTTCCAGCGCCAATGTCATGGCTGTCAGTTCCGTATCGGCACTCTCCAACCTACGGCGCAGCGCCTCTGCGGCGGCGGCATCGCTCAGGCGGCGGCGCTCCTCGGCGCTCAGGGCCGCTTCGGTCTCGGCCAGTTGCCCCCGCAGCGCCTCGGCCTCGGCCCCTTGGGTGGTCGCTGCGGCCAAGGCGTCGGCCAAGGCCGCTTCCAGCGCCTGCGCGCGCAGCGCTTCCAGCCGCAACGCCTCTGTCTCGCCATCCAGATCACGGCGCAAAGCGGCCAAGGCCAGTTGCAGCGCCTCTTGCTGGCTGAGCATTTCCGCCTCGGCCTCTGCGGCTTGGGCCAGTTCGGCACTCAGCGCCGCCCCTTCGGCCAAAGCACTGTCCCGCGCGGCAATCAGCGCGGCCACCTGTGCTTCAAAATCCGTGATCCGGGCCTCTGCGGCGCCCAGTTCCGCGTCGCGCGCGGCCAGATCGCGGCCCAGCGTGCTGATCTGCGCCAATTGCGCAGCAGCCAGCGCGCGGCTCTGCTCCAGATCGGCAGAAAGCGCGCCCACCTGCCCCTCCAGCGAGGCCACACGCGACCGCGACAGGCCCAGCGCATCTACCAATGACGCCACTTCCGCTGTCAGGCCTTCCAACTGCGTATCCTGCGCGCTGATTGTGTCGCGCAGCACAAATTGCACAATCATGAAAATGGACAGAACAAACATCAGCACCAGCAAAAGCGCTGTCATCGCATCGACAAAGCCGGGCCAGATGGCCCCGCTGACATCGCGCCTCTGCCCTGCCCTGCGTGCCAGAGCCATGGCCTAGCCCCCGTCCCGGCGCACACCAAACCCTGTGCGCGACAATTGCCGCACCGCCAATGTCAGCGCCGACAGATCGGCGCGCAGATCGGCCGTTGTTTCCAACCGCCCGGCAGAGAGTTCTTCGGCAATGCGCAGCATCTGCATATCGATATTGCGCAGCCGCATGCGGATTTCGGCCTGCGCCGCAGGCCCGCCCTCTTCCGACATCTGCCGGTAATGGCCAAGGATGTCTTCCTGCCCGCGCGCCATGCGCTCCAACGCAGGCACAAGAGCAGACTGCTCCGCCCCGGCAGATAGCCTGTCAATAGCCGTTACCAGATAGCCAAGTGCCTGATCCAGTTGCGCGCGTTCCTGATCGGCGTGCAACTGCTGGCGGTGCATGGCCTCCATCTGTTCGGCCATGCTGTCCAACACCTGCACCAGCGCGCCCATATCGCCGCCCTGCTCGCCATCCCCTGCAACCCCCAAACGGGTGATAGAGCTTAGCCATTCTTCCAACTGGCGGTAAAAGCGGTTTTGCCCATGGCCTGCAAACAATTCCAGCATGCCCACAACCAGCGAACCGGCCAAGCCCAGCAAAGAGGATGAAAACGCCGTGCCCATGCCCCCACGCTGCGCCTACAGCCCTGTCATCAGGTTCTCAAATACCTGAATCCCGGTCTGGTTTTCCTCTGGCGCTAGCGAGCGGATGGTATCCACCACCGCCGGAACTGTGGTTGCCAGCCCGTAAAACGTGCCCAAAAGGCCAAGGAAAATCAGAAGCGAGATGATGTAGCGCGTAATGTCGCGCAATTCATCCAGCCGTGTGGCCACCGAATCCAGAATGGAACTGGCAGAGCTGGAGCTGATCTGACTGCCCCGCCCCCGGCCCCGCAGCAGCGCCGCCAGCGGCAAGAGCAGCGCAGGCGGCAGGGTTGCTTCATGCCCGGCGCGGTTGGCGGCAAACCCCTCGATCCAGATGATAGAGCGATTGAGCTGGATCACCTGCCAGAATGTGGCGAAGACCCCCACCACAAACACGAAAAAGATAAACCCGTTCAACCAGATATTGGCCAGAAAAATGCCCGCCACGCGCGGCAGGGCAAACCACGTGCCAATCGTGACAAGCACCAACACCACCAGCATCAGAACGATCTGGCGGAACGGCTTTGAAAACTGCGTCTGCACCCCAATCTGGGATCTGGCCATGGTCGGACGTCCTGATCCTCTTATTCCTGCCTCACACTAGGTCAGCGCAAGGGCGATGCCAACAGGGTTTTTCACGGCCGCGATACCCTGACGCCGGATTGTCACGGCTGGCCCGCCAAATGCCGCAAGTGCAGGCAAATGCCGCATGGCGCCCGGCCCGCAACAGCCTTCGCCCCCCGATATATGCGCATCATCTTCCAGACGCGGCGGGGTATGATGGGCGGCTATGGGGGGGGTGCAGACGGTCGGGAAAGCTGCGCATTGCTGGGCAACCGCACCCCTTAAGGCATCATGCAAACCACAGGGCAGCGCCCGACCGCGGGTGGGCGCTCTGACATCTGTGGTCTGCGCTTTATGGTATAACGCCCCGTGACCTCGATC
>JAIUNA010000073.1 GCA_022565265.1 Roseinatronobacter sp.
ACTGGTTCTAGGATTTCACCCATGGTGTGCTCCGGGTGCTGCTGTCGGGTTTTGTCTAGCAGCTTGATTCTACACGGCTTTCAGGAGCACACCAGCCATTTCCAAAGTTTTGGCTGAATAAGGCGGGATCAGGGGTTTGGGCCGTGCACTCACCTTGTCTGCGCCAACCACGCGCTTTGCAGAGGCAAGAACCGCCGCCTGACAGGCAGGCGCATTCATCGCCACAGGGGCGATGGGGGTGATTTCCAGCGCTATGCGCACGCCATGCACAGTTTCAATGGCCTGCGCCGTATCGCGCAGCAAGGTGCAAATGCGCATGCGCGCGCTGGCTTCCGCACAGCGCAAGGTTCCCTCCATCCGAACGGATTGGGGCAAGATGTTTCGCGCTGTCCCGCCAGTGATCTTGCCAAAAGACAAAACAGTAGCGGCGCGCGCATCTGTTACCCGCGTGGCCGCTTGCTGGACAAGGGTCATATAGCTGGCGGCGGCCAATACAGTATCTGCGCCGGTATGGGGCGCAGACCCATGCGTGCCCGCCCCGGAAATCGTGATGTCAATATCATCCGCCGACGCCAGCGCCGCGCCATCTGGCACGGCCACATGTCCCGGTGCCAGCCCTGGCAGATTGTGCAGCGCATAAATCTCGTCACAGGCAAAGCGCTCGAACAGGCCATCATCCAGCATTGCACGCGCGCCGCGCAACACTTCTTCTGCCGGTTGGAAGATGAACATAACCTCGCCCGCAAAGACATCCCGATGCGTGGCCAGATAGGTGGCCGCTGTCAGCGCGGTAACGGTATGGCCATCATGGCCGCAGCCATGAAACCGATCCGGGGTTTGCGAACTATAGCTGAGGCCGGTTTCTTCCTGCATGGGCAGGCCATCCAGCTCGGCGCGGATACCAATGCGGCGCAGGGGCGTATCCGCAGCGGCGGTACCGCGCAGGAGGCCCAGAACCCCGGTTCCACCAATGCCCATATGCACCTCATAGCCCAGTGCGCGCAGCACATCTGCAACCATGCCCGCGCTGCGATGCTCTTCAAAGCCGATTTCGGGGTGGCGGTGCAGATCGTGCAGCCATGCCATGGCCTGTGCGTGATGCGTGGCATACCAGGTCTGAAACATCGGAGCCTCATTATTGCAATTCAAGATAGTCTTAGTTAGAGAATATATCTCTTGTCAACTATCTTCTTGCACAATGAAGGGCCGCCGCTTTATGATCCGCAAAAGCCGTATGAGATACCCGATGACCCCTGAAAAGCCTTTCAGAAATGACCGTTTGACATACCGTCTGAATATGATCGCAGATCAGGCGATTGCCGCGAATGAAGATATTTTCATACGTGAAACTGGGTGCAATATCAGAGAGTTGCGCGTTCTGCGGCTGATAGATGATACCCCCGGAACCAGCTTTGCCGAGATATCCAGAATCACCGGATTCGAACGTAGCCTGACATCGCGCATCATTCAGGCCTTGATCGCAGCCGGGCTGATCATTCGTGAAAATTCGGCCATTGATGCCCGCGTTTTTCAGCTTTCGACCACGCCAAAAGGAAAAGAGGTGCGCCGAATCGGGCGCAATGTCTCCGACAGGCTGGAAGCGATTCTGACACAGCCGCTATCATCGGCAGAGTTGGAGACCCTCAATCAACTGCTGTCGCGGCTGGGAACATGGGTCAGTTCGGCCGAATATCAGGATTTGCTTGCGCAAGAGTGACGGGCAAGGGCCGCGCCAGGGCCAGCCGCCCGACACCGCGCGGCCAAGTGTTTACGGCCCGGCACAGACGCGCATGATCTGCGGCGCGCATACAACCTTATAAGTTATCCTGTGGCCCGAACCTTTTCATACCCGTGTCACAGGCCATCGCCCGGTGTGACCATGCGCACCGCCGCGCGGCTGCCCTGCGCCAGAAGCCGGGCATGGGCGGCGCGCAAATCTGTGGCCAAGTCTGCTGCCAGCCCTGCGGGGAAAATGCTTTGCACTGCCAAAAGCGCGCCCACCGGATCGTCGCTTGTGGCCGCAGCGCGCAATGCCGCTGCCAGCGGGTCGCGCACATCGATCATGCCGCCCGCCAGATCGGTGCCGCGAACATAGATCATCCAGCCCGCCACCGCCAGCACCAGCCCGTCACAGCGCCGCCCCGCCGCCCTGTTTTGCGCAAGCGTGCCAAGTAGGCGCTGCGGCAATTTCTGGCTGCCATCCATCGCGATTTGCCATGTCCGGTGATGAATGGCCGGGTTGGCATAGCGTGCCAGAAGCTGGCGCGCATAGGCGTGCAGATCAACACCATCGGGCGCGGCAAGCGCAGGGATGATTTCGGCTTGCCACAGATGGCGGGCATAATCCGCAAAGACGGGATCGGCCACCGTCATGGCAATAGTCTCATGCCCTGCCAGATATCCCAAATAGGCCAACGCAGAATGCGTGCCATTGAGCATGCGCAATTTCATATGTTCAAACGGGGTGACATCGCGCACCATCATCACACCAACGGCCCCCAGATCGGGGCGCGCGCCGCCTACGAAATCATCCTCAATCACCCATTGGCGGAAAGGTTCATGCAGCACGGGTGCGCCATCTTCCTGCCCTGTCAGGCTGGCAATGCGGGCGATATCCTGCGGCTTTGTCGCGGGTACGATGCGATCCACCATGCTGGAGGGAAACCGCCCCTCTGCCGCGATCCAATCCGCCAGCGCCGGAGAAATCTGCGCGGCCAGTTCCAGCACAACAGCCCGCAGAACACGCCCGTTTTCCGGCAAGTTGTCGCAACTGAGCATGGTGAAGGGGGCAAGCCCGCGCGCATGGCGCTGCGCCAGTGCGCGCACCAAAAAACCGGGGGCAGAACGCGGCAGGGGGTTTGCCATGTCATGCATAATATCGGGATGGGCAAGGTTCAGGCGCCCGGTGGCAGGGTCATGGCAATAGCCTTTTTCCGTTACAGTCAACGAAACAATCCGCACACCCGGCGCGGCCATGGCATCAAGCACGGCCTGCGGATTTTCGGGCGCGACAAGCACATCCTGCACGATCTGTACATGGCGGGCGGTTTCGGCTTCGGGGGCCATTTCCACGGCCCAGTAACTGCCCCCCTGCGGGGCCAGCCGGTCGCGCGTGCCGGGCGATTGAAGCGAGACCCCCAAAACCCCCCAATCCCCCCCGAAGCGGGCTACGGCCTCTTCAAGATATAGCGCAGCATGGGCGCGGAAGAAGGCACCAAGGCCCAGATGCACAAGGCCCACACCCACAGGCGGTGCGGTGCGGGTCAGTCGTTCAGCGGCCAAGCCAGCCTCCATTCACATGACAATATGCAGATAGCGCACAGCCTGTGACAGGCAGCGCCGGATATGCGCCAAGCCGCGCAGGGCTGGCTTGGGCGCGCAAGGCAGGGCATGCAGCATCCATGATTGCCATATCGCCTTCTTGCCTGTCCGAAGACAGACTAATATTCTAGTATATATTTATTGTCAATCCCGCCACAGCCCCCTAACATGCAGCCCGATACAGAAGCGGCACATGCGCAGGAGTGGCCCCTTGAAATTGCAGCCCCTTGAAATGGCCAAGCGCCCTTCAGCGGCAGATCAGGTATTTGCCGAAATGCGCCATGCGATCTTGTCGTTGCAAATCCCGCCGGGTGCGAAACTGTCCGAGGTAGAGGTGGCCGCCCAGATGGGGGTTTCGCGCCAGCCTGTACGCGATGCGTTTTACCGTCTGGCAAAATTGGGCCTGCTCTCGATCCGGCCACAAAGGGCCACCACAGTACCCCTGATTTCCCGCGAAGCCGTAAGGCGCGCGTGCTTTTTTCGTACCGCACTGGAGGTGGAAACCATGCGCGCGGGCGCGCAACGCCTGACACAGGCTGATATTGTGGCACTTCAAGCCATGATCGATGAACAGGCCCTTGCCATGCAGGCCGATGACAGACTGGCCTTTCATGCGCTTGATGATGCCTTTCATCTGGAAATCTGCCGCCGTGCCGGTGTCGCTTTCGCATGGGACATGATCCGCGAGATGAAGGCGCATATGGATAGGGTGCGCATGCTGTCGCTTGCCTTCGCGTCGCGCCGGGCCTGGGATGACCACGGTATGATCCTGGCCGCTTTGGCCGCGCGTGACCCGGATGCCGCCTCTGAGGCCATGCGCCTGCACCTGTCGCGGATCATGGAAATCTTTGATCGTATCCGCGATGACAACAGCGACTGGTTTGCAGAAGAGGAAAAATGATGCGGATTGTTTCTATCGGGGAATGTATGGTCGAACTTGCGCCCCTGTCAGAGCCGGGCATATTCCGGCTGGGCTATGCAGGCGATACATTCAATACAGCATGGTATCTGCGCCGCTTGTTGCCCCCCGAAAATGTGGTCGCCTATTTCACGGCTGTCGGCACGGATGAGACATCGGCGCGCTTGCTGGCCTCGATGGCCGCAGCCGGGATCGAGACGCGCCATATCGTCCAAATGCCTGATCGCACTGTGGGGCTGTATCTGATCGAATTGCGCAATGGCGAGCGCAGCTTCACCTATTGGCGCGGGCAAAGCGCGGCCCGGACACTTGCGGCAGATCCGGCACGGCTGGCACAGGCCCTGTCAGGGGCGCGGCTGGCCTATCTGTCGGGCATAACGCTGGCCATCCTGTCGCCCGGCGATCGTGCAAGCCTGCTGGATGTGCTGCGCGATTTCCGCGCATCTGGCGGGCTGGTCGGGTTTGATCCCAATCTGCGCCCCCGCTTGTGGCCCTCCCCCGCAGAGATGTGCGCCGCCATCATGCAGGCGGCGGGCTGTAGCGACATTGTCTTGCCCTCCTTCGAGGATGAAGCGGCCTTTTTCGCCGATACCACCCCAGAGGCCACCCTGACTCGCTATGCCGGGGCGGGTGTGGCCGATATTGTGGTCAAGAATGGCGCTGGCCCCATGCTGGCGCGGTTGGGCGGGCAGGTGGTGCAATTGGCCCCCCCGCCCGTGGCAGAGGTGGTGGATACCACAGCGGCAGGTGACAGTTTCAATGCCGGATTTCTGGCCGCGCATCTGACAGGGGCTGTGCCGCTTGCCGCTTTGGCCCAAGGCGCGCAGGTGGCCGCACAGGTGATCGGGGCGCGCGGCGCGCTGGTCGATATTCCCCCCGCAGATGCGCGCCTGTCTGCCGGGATATGATCAGATGCCAATCAAGGCCCCGCACTCTGGCTGCGGGGCTTGGGCGCTGATTTCGCCACAAGGCGCCGCGTAATAACGCTGGCAGGGATCGCGCAATGGCCTTGCCTTGCAGGCCATTGCGCCCGGTTTTTCAATCTGTGGCCAAGCGTTCCAGAAATTTGCGCCACCGGGTTCTTGTGGCGTCTGTCAGTCTGGCTGGCCCGGCCTCCAGCATCTTGTGGCGGATGCGTTCGGCCAGTTGCAACCGCCAGTCCCCCGGCAATGCAATGCCTTCGGCCTGCGCCCAAGCCTGCGCCTGCGCAACAAAGGGCTGGCCCTCTACCACGACATCGGCAAACAGCCGCTCTGGCCTGCGCTCTACCCTGTCCAGCTGCGTGGCCAGATCGGCGGCGGGAAACAGATCTTCCACTGTGCAATCCTCACGCCCGGCAAGGCCCGGCAACACGACCAGATGCGCGCTTTTGCCCATATCCGCAGCAAGCGCGCGCCCGGATGCAGAGCCATCCAACACCAGCTTTGGCGGCTGGGCCTGCGTTTCGCTCAGCAGCCGCGCCATCACTTGCATAACCTCTGCTCCGCAGGCAGGGGCAAATACCATATCACGCTGTGGAAGGAATTGGCCGGAGGCAATGCTCAATGTCTTGATCACGCTCAGATAAGTCTGTTCCACCCGGCTTTGCACCAGCACAGGTTGCGCCCCCCCATACTTACCTCGGCCACCGCCAGGTTAAGTGCGGCGCGCACGGCAAACCCGGCCCCGCGCTGGCTGTCGCTGCCCTCTGCCTCCAGCAGATCACCACTGACACGGGTTGACCCATCCTTCCCCACAAACTCCTTGCGCGCCCGCGCAAGGCGATCTGCATCCACCAGAAACGGCGAATGGGTGGTGTAGATAATCTGGTTTTTCAGGGCCAGCCCTTCAAAAAACGCCGAAAGATCGCGCTGCGCCAAAGGGTGCAAAGAATGCCCCGGCTCATCCAGCAACAGCACGCAATTGTCATGCGCGCCCTCGGCCTCGTGCAGAAAGACCAGAAAGAAGCTCAGAAACCACTGCAACCCGGTTGACCGGTGCTCCAACTCCACTTCCTGCGGGCGGCGGGCATCGGCCACCCAGATGCGAAAATGGTTGCCATCGGCTTCAAAGCGAAAGCGGTAATCGCCCTGCTTCCACCATTGCGCAAAACGCTTGGTCAGTTTCGTACCCGCCGATTGCAGCAGAATAGAGCGCGTGCGCTTGGCTTCGGCAATCCGGGCCAGAATTTCGGGATCAGGCTGTGGCTCTTGCTGGCGCGCGCGGTGCCACAGGCTGCGCAGCAGCCCGGCCTTGCCCGCTTTGGCAATCATCAGCGCTTCGGCCTCGTCGTGGATATCGCGGAAATCGCGGCCCAGTTGCAGAATCTCGCGCGCCTGCACGCCAACGAAATCAAACAACACCCGCAAGGTACGCGCTATCGCGCTTTCTTTCGCGCCCAGATCGGCGCGGCCCATGTTTTCCACCACATGCGGCAGGTAGATTTCGGAATCCAGATTGCCGTAATTGGAATAATACACAAAGCGCGGCAGCTTTGCGATGACAGCGCGGCGCAGATCGTCGCGCATGGCCGGGTCTGGCACGATCATGGCGGCCATCTGCTGGCCCAGCGCCTTTTGCAAATCGCGCAGCACAGGCACAATATGAGAGGTGGCGGGCGGGTCTTCGGGGATCAGCGCGGCCACAGTGTTGCGCGCAAGCCGCAGGTCATTTCCGGTAATCACATCCAACCCCTGCAATTCTGCCAGCAGGTTTTCAACCAAGGCACAGGCAGACGCGCGCAGCGGATCGGCGGCACTTTGGGCAAGGGTGCTGCGCGCCTCTTGCAAGGCGGCCAGCGCGGCGGCGATGGCGGCAGCATCATCGCGGGCGAAATCAGGAAAGGCCACTTGATAACTGCCATCATACAGCCGCGCGACAGAGATGCGCCGCGCGCTGGCTTCAGGGATTTTCGCCAATTCAGCCAGATGCGCGGCCTCGCGCCCGGTATCAAATTCGGCGGTAATGAACTGGAACTGTTCGGGCGCGTTGCGGATCGTGGCAAATAGCGCCTTGGGGTAATCCGAAGTGGGCTGCACCTCGCCACCGCTGGCGGGGTTCAGCTTCCACAAGGGCATCAGCAGGTTGGTCTTGCCGGATTCGTTCACGCCAATCAGCGCGGTAACGGTATCGGCCTCCAGCCAGCCCGAATCCATGACCGAGCGGAAATTGCTGACGCGGTAGCGCCTGAGCCTGAACCCGGTTTGCGCGCGCGGCATCCGGGCGGGTTGCGCGGCGGTATCAGTGGCAAGCGGAAAAGCGGTCTCATGGCGCATGGCAAAGTCTCCTTGTCAGAAATCCGGGGAAAGGATGGAAGATTGGGGCGTATCAATCAGCGGGAAGGCAGGCGGTTCGGGAGTATCGGGGGCCATGCCAGACAGAGGCAGGCTTGCAGCCATTTCCACCAGCAAAACCAGCGCGATCAGGCCCGCAATTGCAGTTTGGCCCAGCCGCCACCGCGTGGCGGTTTCACCCAGCGCCTTGGGCAGGGCATGGCCCAGCCTGCGGCCCGCGCGGCGCTTGGCGGCCAACAGGCTGTCAGCCCGCGCGCCAAAGGCGCGAAACGGCGCTGTCAGATGGGCCAGAAACAACGCAGGGCCAATGCGCAACGCATGGGCATACAGCGCCACAGCCGACGCCAGCGCCACACCTGCGGCCAATGGCCAGATAGACCCCGGCGCGGCCTGCCCGATCGGGGCGGCCAAATCCTGCGCCAGCACAGGCCAGATCCGCGGCAAGGCCAGCGCCGCACCCGCCAAGGCAAGAAAGGGCAACAACAGGGCCTCTGGTGTGATCTGGGCAGGCGCTTTGGGCGGGGCAAGCCAGAGCAGGGCGATATAGCGCGCCATCAGCAGCGTTGTGGCCACACCCGACAGTGTAAGCGCAACAACCAGCCAAGGCAGCCAGATGGGCGATCCCGCCACAAGCGCGGCTTTCAGCGTCTCTTTGCCCAGCCCGCCAGAACTGGCAGGCATCCCCGCCAGCACCATGGCAGGCACAAGCAACGCCAGCGCAAGCCCCAGCCTCCCCGCGCGCCCTGTTTGCGCAGCAAAAGCGCCCGTGCCCAGAAACAGCGCGCCCTTGGCCAGCGCATGATGCGCTGCCAGATACACCAGCACTGGCAGAATGGCCGCCCATGCAGCCGGGGCCATCAGCCCCGCGCCCAGCCCCAGCGCCAGAATGCCCATCTGGCTGACACTGGAAAAGCCAAGCACGGCCTTGGGGTTGCCCTGTTGCACCCCGATCAGAAGGGCTGCAAAGATCGTGACCATTCCCGCAGCCATCAGCACTGTGCCGTGGTCGCCATAAGCCACAGCCCCCAGCGGCAGAATGGCCATCATGCCAAACAGCCCGGCCTTGATCATGGCACCCGATAGCACGGCGCTGGCAGGCACGGGGGCTGCGCCATGGGCAGGGGGCAGCCAGAAATGCCGCGGCATGATCCCCAGCTTTACCCCAAAGCCAAGGATCAGCAGGGCCACCGCCATATCTGACAGCACCGCCGCGCGCAGATCACCCAGCAACAGCGATCCCGCCTGCACCGCAGCCAGCGCCAGCCCGGCAAAAAGCGCCAATTCGCCCAACACGACAAAGCTGATATATAGCCGCGCCGCCCCTTGGGCCGCCATATCGCGACTATGCAGCACCAGCCCGTAAGACGCGAAACTCATCAACGCGAAACCGGCGTAAAACCCCGCCACATCCTGCGCCAGCAACAGCCCCAGATTGCCCGCCTGCGCCATCAGGAACATAACCCCGAAACTGGTTGCACGCGCATCCGCGCGCAGCCAGTGGCGCGCGCTGGCCCCCGCCGCACTCCACAACAGTGCAGTAAAGATGACAAACAGGCGCGAAACCTCGTCCAGCCCCAGATGCAGGCCCAGCACCAGCCAATCTGCCTGCGCGCCTGCGGGCAGATCGGCCAGCAGCGCCAGCGCCAGTGCGGGCAGCGGTGCGAAAGGCATCATGCGCCAGATCAGGGCGCGCGCCTGCGGCGCTGTCAGCGCAACAGCCAGCGCCAAGGGCAGCGCGATGGGGGCAGCAAGGGCAAGAAGGCTCATGCGGTTACTCCTGATACTCTATCGCCACAATGAAGCGTGTCCATTCCAGCGGGCTGAAAGGCGCATTGGCAAAGCCGCCAGCAACCAGAACCAGAACCGCCGTCGTGACAGGAGGGGCGGCCAGCATCCAGCCAATGCGCGGGCGTCCGGGCGCGCCTGCCCCGTCCGGGGCGGCATCGCGGAACCATGCGCGGTGCAGCATGGGCAGGAAATAGACAGCATTCAGCAGGCTGGAGCCTAGCAAGAGCGCGATCACCCAAGGGTGCCCCGCCTCTAGCCCCCCTTGGGCCAGATACCATTTGCTGACAAACCCGGCCAAAGGCGGCAGCCCGATCATGGCCAGCGCGGCCAGCGTAAAGGCCAGCATCGTTCCGGGCATGGCGCGGCCCACACCGTCCATCTGGCTTACCCGCTTCACGCCCAAACCCTCGGCCAGATTGCCTGCCGCCATGAACATGGTGATCTTCATAAGCCCTTGGTGGATCAGATGCGCCAAGGCCCCCACAGCGGCAATCGGGCTGGCCAGCGCCACGCCCAGCGTGATGTAGCTGACCTGCGATACCGTCGAATAGGCCAGCCGCTTTTTGATGTCATCTTGCGTGATTGCCCGCAGCGAGCCGTAAAGGATTGTCACTGCCGCCAGTGCCGCCAGTGGTGCTGTCACGCCAAGCGCTTGGGCGGTTTCGATCCCGAATACCTCATAGACCACGCGCATGATCCCGAAGGCCCCGGCCTTGACCACCGCCACCGCATGCAGCAGCGCCGAAACAGGCGCGGGCGCCACCATCGCAATCGGCAACCATGCGTGAAAGGGCACGAGCGCGGCCTTGATCCCCAAGGCCCCGATCAGCACCACAAACAGCAATTGCGCGGCCAGCGGATTGGCGGCGGCCAGCTGCGCCAGCATGCCGCCTGCCACAAAATCCGTGCTGCCTGCCAGCACCCACAGCGCCAGCGTTCCCAACATCAGCACCAGCCCGCCTGCCAGCGTATAGATCAGATATATCCGCCCCGCGCGCAACGCTTCCGCATTGCCGCGATGGATGACCAGCGGATAGGTGGCCAGCGTCAGCATCTCGTAAAACAAAAGAAAGGTGAACAGATTGCCAGCCATGGCAATGCCCACAGTCGCGGCCACACACAGGCTGAAAAACCCGAAAAACCGCGCGCGATGGGGGCCATGTTCCAGATAGCCCACCGAATAGACAGTGGTAATCAGCCATAGCACAGCCGAAAGCGCGATGAACAAAATCGCCAGCGGATCGGCCTGAAGCTTGAACTCCAGCCCCGGCAGCATGGCAAAGCGCAGATCATAGCTCACCCCCTGCGATACTTTCAGGCTCAGCCAAGCCACCAACGCCACCTTCAGCGCGGCCATGCCCAGATTGATGGCCGTACGCAGCTTTGCCGCGCGCTCTGGCAGCGCGAACAGCACAGGGGCCGCCAGCAGCGAGGTGAGCAGAATAAACAGGGGCAGCAGGGGCGCATCCATCATCTGGCCCCTCCATAAACATATCCGATTTCAAGAAAACTCAGCAATGGTGCGGCCAGCAGGCCAAGGCCCAGCGCGCCAAATGCCAGTATCAGCGGGGCCGCATCGGCCAGCGCCCAGCCCTGATGTTCGCCCACAGGGGCGCGCACCCTGTCAAAGCGCAGAAAGCCCGCAAAAACCCGGCTGAAATAGGCCACAGACATCAATGTGCCCGCCATTGTCACGCCCACCCAATGCCAGTAGCCCGCCGCCATTGCCCCTTCCATCAAGGCCCATTTGCCAATGAAGCCCAGCGAGGGCGGCAGCCCGATCAGGCTGATTGCCGCCAGCGCAAAGGTGAATTGCGCCAATGTGGGCCTTATGGGCGCGCGATCCAGATCGCAGATCACATCATGCCCGATTTCATCTTTTATGCGCCCTGCGGCCAGAAACATCGCCGCCTTGGCCACGCCATGCGCAAGAATAAGCAGCGCCGCCGCTGTCCAGCTTTCGCTTAGCCCCTGTTCCCCGGCCCGCGCGAAGGCCACAAAGATCAGCCCGATCTGTGCCACGGTAGACCATGCAACCAGCAATTTCAGCCGCTTGGCGCGCAGCGCCTGTATGCTGCCCCAGATCACCGCGCCAGCACCCATCACCCCCCCCAGCGCCAGAAATGTTTCAGACGGAAAGGGCATGTGCTGCGCCAGCCGCAGCACGATATAAAGCGCGGCCTTCACCACCAGCCCCGACAGCAGCGCGCTGGCAGGGGCAGAGGCATTGGCATGGGCCGCAGGCAGCCAGAAATGCAGCGGAAAGAGCGCGGTTTTCAATGCCAGCCCGACAAACATCAGCGCAATAGCCGCAATCAGCGCGCCAGAGGGTTCGGCCCCGGCAAGGCCCGCGAAATCCAGCCGCCCCAGTTGCAGATAGACAAAACCCACCCCCATCAGGAACAGGAGCGCGCCCAGGATCGAGGCATACATGTATTCCAGCCCCGCGCGCACCGCCTCGCGGGTGCCCGAAAGCACCGTCAGGCCAACGGCGGCAAGCGCGATCACCTCGATCATCACATACAGGTTGAAGATGTCGGTGCTCAGGTAGACGCCGTTCATGCCGGTCAGCAGCAACAGCCACAGCGGCCAGAAATACTGCCGCTGGCGCGCGTCGCGCAGCGCATCCAGCGCGCCGATGCTGACCAGCAGGCCAACGGCGGCGGTCATGGCCAGCATCGCCACGCTCAGCCCGTCGGCGCGCAGCGCGATACCCAGCGGCGGAAGCCAGCCACCCAGCGGCAGGCTGACCGCGCCCGCGGCCATCACCTCGCCGGC
>JAIUNA010000074.1 GCA_022565265.1 Roseinatronobacter sp.
ATGCTGTCTGGCCGCAGGCTGGATTTGCTGGACCCAACGCCTGTGGATATCGAAGTCGAAGACATCGCCCATGGCCTTGCCTTTGTGGCGCGCTGGAACGGGCAGACGCGGGGCGATTGGCCCTATTCGGTGGCCGAACACTCGCTGCTGGTGGAACAGATTTTCACCACCACCACACCCCGCCCGGAACCGCGTTGGCAATTGGCAGCCCTGCTGCATGACGCGCCCGAATATGTCATCGGAGATATGATTTCGCCTGTAAAATCGGCGGTTGGCCCCGGCTATGGCGCGCTGGATGAGCGGCTGAGCGCGGCTATCCATATCCGCTTTGGCCTGCCTGCCAAATTGCCTGCCACAGTGAAAAAGCGCATCAAAACCGCCGACCGCATTTCGGCATGGATGGAAGCCACCCAGCTTGCAGGCTTTACCGAGGCAGAGGCCGACCGCTTCTTCGGCAAACCCGACCGCGCGCTGGTGCAGGGGCTTGCGCTGCATCTGCGCCCACCTGCGGAAACGCGCGCCGCCTATCTGGCGCGGCATGGCGCGCTTTTGGCAAAAATGTAAACTTGGCTTGTCAGTTTTGCCCCGCCATGCCACATCTGGCGCAAGCTGAGAAGGACATTGCCCATGACGGATGATTTCACCCCCCAAAAGGCCCGCGCGGCCCAGTGGTTCCGCACCCTGCGCGACCAGATCGTTTCGGCCTTCGAGGCGGTGGAGGAGAGCCACACAGATGGCCCGCTCTCAGACCAGCCCGCCGGGCGGTTTGAGCTGCGCGACACCCAACGCCACGGCCCCGATGGGCAAGATTCAGGCGGCGGGCTGATGAGCGTCATGCGCGGCGGGCGGGTGTTTGAAAAAGTGGGCGTGAATGTGTCAGAAGTGTTTGGCGCGCTTGGGCCAGAGGCCCAGCGCTCGCTGACCGCGCGCAAGGAAATTCCGGGGCTGGAACAAGACCCCCGCTTCTGGGCCAGTGGCATATCGCTGGTGGCGCATATGCAAAACCCCCATGTCCCTGCCGTGCATATGAATACGCGCATGTTCTGGACAGTGGGCGGGTGGTGGTTTGGCGGCGGATCAGATTTGAACCCCTGCATCGAATATCCCGAAGATACCGCAGATTTCCATGCCACACTTCAGCGCCATTGCGACCCCCATGGGCAAGATCTTTATCCGCGCTTCAAGGCCTGGGCGGATGAGTATTTCTTCATCCACCACCGCAAACGCGCGCGCGGTGTGGGCGGAATTTTCTATGATGATCATTGCACTGGCGATTGGGAGGCGGATTTCGCCTTTACCCAGGATGTGGGCCGCGCCTTTTTGCCTGCCTTTCTGGCGCAGGTGGAACGCCGCCGCCACACAAGCTGGACAGAGGCCGATAAGGAAACCCAGCTTATCCATCGTGGGCTATATGCGGAATATAACCTTGTCTATGATCGCGGCACCAAGTTTGGCCTGCAAACAGGCCATGATCCCGATGCCGTGCTCATGAGCCTGCCACCCTTCGCGCGCTGGGTTTAAGCGCTGCGCGCGCGCCCATAACCAGAGAAAGCCAATGCAAACCTGCCAAAGCACGGCCGCGATCCGCGCCGCACTCGCGCCGTGGCACGCTACAGGTGGGCCAGTGGTGCTTGTGCCCATCTGGGGCGCGTTGCATGATGGCCATCTGGCGCGCCTGACGCTTGCACGCGCGCAGGCGGGCATTGGGGCGACCACTGGAACAGGCCGTGTTATCGCCGCGCTGCTTCCCGCCTTTGGCGCAGGCAATACAGGCGCGCCCCCTGATCTGGGCGCGCTGGAAGCCGCAGGCGCTGATGCCGTTTTCGCCCCTGATCCGACTGAGTTTCACCCCGCAGCGCTACAAACTGCACTTGATCCGGGCGAGATGGCGAAATTCCATCTGGGCAAGGCGCTGCCCGGCCAGTTTCGAAACCTTGCAACCGGGGTGGCAAAGCTGTTCAACATCATCCGCCCCTCTGCCGCCATCCTTGGCGCGCGGAATTATCAGGCGCTGGCTGTCATCCGCCAGCTGGCATGCGATCTGGACTATGAGATCGACATCATCGCAGCACCCATCCTGCGCGACGCGGATGGATTGGCGGTAAGCGCTGAAAATACCCGGCTTGCCCCGGCAGATCGTGCCGCAGCGCCGATCCTTGCGCGCGCACTCGCCGAGGCTATGGACATGGCCGCAACCGGGGTCACGGCCTCGCGCCTGCGGTCACATGTGCGCGCAAGGCTGGAAGCAGAACCGCGCGCGCGTGTGCAATCGGTGGAAATCCGCGATGCCCAGACGCTGGCGAGCCTCTCTGGCGCGCTGGTGCGGCCTGCCGTGATCTTGCTGGCAGTCTGGTTCGGGCCTGTCTTGCTGCAAGACAGTTGCACCCTGCCCACCGCCCAACCAAACACGTAACACGGCGCAACAGGCTGCGTTCCCTCTCGCGGCTTGGCCTTGGCAAATTGCGGCAAGACATTCGGATGCGCGGTTATGGCCGTTGCGGCCAATGCCGCGCCCCTTGCCCGCCCCCATGCGCCTGTGTCAGACTTGTGCCAAGCCCCGCAGAAAGGATATTTGCCATGCAGCGCGTTACTGTCACCCTGCCGGAAAGCCTGTGTCACGAGCTTGACCAGCATGTGCAGACCCGCCGCTATGACACCCGCTCCGAGGCCATGCGCGATCTGTTGCGCACCGCCCTGCGCGGGAGTGAGGAACAGGCCACGGGCGAGGCGATGGGCGTGCTCTCTTATGTCTATGACCATCACACCCGCGATCTGGCCAGCCGCCTGATGCAGCACCACCATGACCACCATGCACTCAGCGTTTCCACAAGCCATGTGCATCTGGATCATGATACCTGTCTGGAAACCGCCATCTTGCGCGGCCCTGTTGCGGCGCTGCGCGCCTATGCTGACGGGGTGCTGGGCCAACGCGGGGTGATGCATGGCAATCTATTTCTGATCCCTGTCGAAACCCACGCCCATTTGCATGACCATGGCCACGGCCCCGAACGCCACGAACATTTGCATATCAAGGACAGTTTCTAGTGTATCCGTTTTGATCAAGCTGTTTTTCGCGCAAGACCCTCCAATCCTTTTTCAAAGCCCGCGCGGCCCCGCCATCGGCCAAAGCCCGGCTGGCTATGCGCCGCGCGCCGCGCATCTCAGGTGCAGGCCAATGCTCATGCCTATCCGCCTGTTCTGGCGGCATTGCTGCACCGCGCCACACCCCCGCCGCCAAATCGCCCCCAAGGCTTGCGCCGCGCGCGCGATTGGGGCGATACTGCCTCTGAAATGGAACACAAGACACAGAGAGGCAGAATGGCCCGCAAGACAGAGCAGACCGACTATGTGATCCCTCCCCCCCCACAAGCCAGCCTGCCCATCCGCGGCAGCACAGACCGCTTTCCCGTGCGCCGTGTCTATTGCATTGGGCGCAACTATGCGGCCCATGCCGTGGAAATGGGGCATGACCCGACAAAAGAGCCGCCTTTCTTCTTTCAGAAGAACCCTGACAACCTGCTGAGCGAGGCCGAGATCTTCCCCTTTCCCAGCGAAAGCCGGGATGTGCATCATGAAATCGAAATGCTGGTCGCGCTGTCGGGCGGCGGGCGCGATCTTGATCCCGCACAGGCGCAGGCCCTGATCTGGGGCTATGGCGTGGCGCTGGACATGACGCGGCGCGATTTGCAGGGCGCGGCCAAGGCCTTGGGCCGCCCTTGGGAAATTGGCAAGGCTTTTGAGCATTCCGCCCCTTGCAGCGCGCTTGCCCCCGCCAGCGAAATCGGCCACCCGGACACAGGCGCGATCTGGCTGACAGTGAATGGAGAGCTGCGCCAGAGCGGCGATCTGGCGCAGATGATCTGGAAAACACCAGAGATGATTGCGATCCTGTCGCGCTATTTCGAGTTGCGCGCGGGCGATGTGATCCTGACAGGAACCCCGGCAGGGGTAGGCCCGGTTGCCGAGGGCGATGTGCTGGAGGGCCATGTGGCCGGTGTGGGCAGCTTGCGCATTACCATTGGCTGAGCGCTTTGTGGTGGTCTGGCAAAGGGGGCGCTCGCGCCCCCTCTTGGCCCTGCGGGCCAATTCACCCCCTGAGGATATTTGGGCCAAGATGAATATGGCAAGGCGCGCAGAATTTCCGCCTTTGGCGCATAGTTTTTGCTGGCAGGGCGCGAATTTCAGAGTATATTTGTCGGGTATCGGAGAACGCCCGCATGACCCTTTCCGCCCGCACCCGCCCTGCAACGCCCATCCCGGCACGGGCCATATCAGAGCCGCCTTTGGCCTTGCTGCGCATGTTGATGCGGACATGCCGCGCAAAAGCGCGGGTGGATGTGTTCCAGACCTGCGCCCTGCTGATGCATGCGCCACAAGAGGGCGCGCAAGAGTATGCGGATGCGCTGTTGCGGGTCTTGGCCGCTGCGCTGCCAAATGGCCCGATCATCCATGCCATCAATGCCCGTGAACGCTCTTTCGATGAAAGCTGGCTTTTGGCAGTGTTTGCCGCGATTGCGCGCAAGGACAATGGCAGTGTGACGTTTCTGTTACGCACACGACTGCCCCTGCATCTGCGCCGCCCCGTCGGATGGCTTGCGGCAGAACTGGTGGCCCGGATGGCGCCCTTGGTCGAGACCGATCAGAGCAAGATTTAGAATCTTTCTAAGAAATCTCTTGAAAGGACTCGGCCTCTGCCCTATCTTGAGAGATGTCGGGCAGCCAGCGCAGCGCCAGCCAGTCCCGCGACAAGATATCCAGAATTTGCAACGCGAAGAGGGAGGGTTTCATGACCCAAACAGCACAGCAATTGACCATTTCAGCCAAGGAAGCCATTTGCGAGGCGCTGAATCAGGCGGTGGCGGAAACAGCCGTAACCACAATGCTTGCACAAAATTTCCACTGGAATGTGACAGGCATGAGTTTTGGCCCGCTGCACGCGATGTTCCAGACCATCTATGAAGACCATTTCAGCGCGCAGGACGAGCTTGCAGAGCGTGTAAAGGCTCTGGGTGGCCATGCCGAGGGGCAGCTTGCAGGGATGCTCAAGCGTTCGAAAGTGGCAGAGCATGACGGGCATGCCACGGCCGAACAGATGATCGAGACCCTTGCCCGCGCGCAGGAAACGCTGGCTGCAACCCTGGCCGGAACGGCTGCGATTGCCGAAGAGCATGGCGATTTGCTGACACAAGACCTGGCCATCAGCCGCGGGCAGACACATGAGAAATTCGCCTGGCTGTTGCGCGCGCATCTGGGCTAATGGGCTAACCTAAATTCTTGCGGCTAGATCGGGGCTTTGACCCCTTTCTTGTCGCAACGCTTGCGATAGGCATCAGGCCAATGCCTGTATTTGCCAAGATCACTTTGCTGATGCACCAGCATGTCTATAAAGGCCTGCTGGTGCGATGCTTTTTTCAGCTTTTTGAACATGGATTTCTGCGGTTTGGTCATAGAGCAGCCAATGCAATGGCCTTCGCGTTTGAATTTGCACACACTGATACAGGGAGAGGGAAGTTTGCTCATGCTGGCGTCCTTGCTTGCCGGGTCTGTCGCGCCCTTGCGCTATTTGGTGAGGATCAATTTCCCCCCGCGCGTGATGCGCAATGTGTAAATCTGGCCATCCAGCAGAATATGGGCCGTCGGGCCGCCCCCTGTCAGGCTATGGGCCGCATGCGCAGGGATTGGCGCCTCTTGCGGCGCGCTGGCATCTGCGGCCAGAGTGCTCTCATCGGGTTGCCCCGTGCTGTTTGCGCACATCATCGTCCCTTTCACGCTTGGGCAATTCAGAGGTGCCGGGCTGCGCAGGGCGGAGGGTGGCGACTGGCTGGGCTTTGGCGTTAGTTGATAAAAACAATCGGATTTGTCAAGCGCCTTTGGCGGCGCGGCCAAAACATGATGGGCTTGTGCATGCCGAATGTGCGACAGATAAGGGCCTGTGACACCGCCAACGCCTTGGAGATGTGAAGATGCTGCGGTTTTCGGCCAATCTGGGGTTTCTGTTCACACAATACCCCCTGCCAGATGCAATCAGAGCAGCGGCGGATGCAGGGTTTGATGCTGTGGAATGCCATTTCCCATATGACACTGCGCCCGCAAATGTGGCAGCCGCACTGGCACAAACCGGGCTGCCCATGCTGTCGCTGAACACGCCGCCGGGCGCAACCCGATTGGGCGAATTCGGGCTGGCAGCACTGCCAGGGCGGCAGGCCGAGGCGCGCGCGCAGATTGCACAGGCCATCACCTATGCCGCCGCAACAGGAACGCGCGCAGTGCATGTGCTGGCGGGCCTGACGCAAGCCCCGGAGGCGCTATCGGTTTTTACAGATAATCTGGCCTTTGCCTGCGCTATCGCCGAGGCTGATGGGCTGACGATCCTGATAGAGCCACTGAACCCGCGCGATGTGCCGGGCTATGCGCTGCACCATGCCGATCAGGCCGAAAGGATCATAGCCGCGCTGGGGCGTGATACGCTTCGCATGATGTTTGATTGCTACCATATGCAGATCACAGGAGGGGATTTGCTGGAGCGTTTTATCCGGCTGCGCCCGATCATCGGCCATGTGCAATTTGCAGGCGTGCCCGCGCGGGCAGAGCCGGATACGGGCGAGGTGGACTATGGCTGGCTGCTGGCACAGATGGCACAGGCGGGATGGGATGCCCCCTTTGGTGCCGAATACCGGCCCAGCACAACAGACATGACCAACAGCCTTGGCTGGCTGGCGCGCTGGCGCGGAAGGGGCGCGCTGCACAGGCCCGATAGCGAATGCTAGAGCATGTCGCGCAAAACTGGGAACCGGTTTTGCGCAAAAAGACACGCGCTGGATCAGAGAATGTTCAGGCCACTGCTTCCATTTCCGCGATAATGCCATTCACGATCTCGGATAACAGCCCCTCATCCTCGCATTCGGCCATCACCCGCACCAAAGGTTCTGTCCCGGATTTGCGGATCAACAAACGGCCACGGCCCAGAAGGCGGGTTTTGGCATCTTCGATGGCCGCCTGCACCTGCACGGCAGAAAGCAGATCCACCCCCGGCGCATACCGCAGGTTTTTGAGCATCTGTGGCACCGGATCAAAACAGCGCGCCAGCATAGAAGCGGGTTTGCCTGTCTCCACCATCGCAGCCAGAAATTGCAGCGCCGCAATCATGCCATCGCCCGTGGTGGCGTAATCACTCATCACGATATGGCCCGACTGCTCGCCGCCCAGATTCCAACCACCCTGCCGCATGCGTTCCACCACATAGCGGTCGCCAACGGCGGTGCGTTCCATCCGCAGGCCATGCCCTGTCAGAAAATTTTCCAGCCCCAGATTGGACATGACAGTGGCGACAAGCACACCGTCATTCAGCCGCCCGGCCTCGGCCCAGCGGCGGGCAAACAGCGCCATGATCTGATCACCATCGGCAATCTGGCCGCGTTCATCTATCAAGATCACGCGATCTGCATCGCCATCCAGTGTGATCCCCAGATCGGCCCCGGTTTCCAGCACTTTGGCCGCACAGGCGCGCGGATAGGTCGATCCGCATTCAAGGTTGATATTCAACCCGTTGGGAGATGTCCCAATGGCGATCACATCCGCGCCCAATTCCCACAACAGTTGTGGCGCAACCCGGTGTGCCGCCCCATTGGCACAATCGAGCACAATGCGCAGGCCATTAAGTTGCGTTCCGCGCGCCAGTGTTGTCTTGGCATATTCCACATAGCGCCCGCCAGCATCATCAATCCGTTTTGCACGCCCGATATTGGCGGGCTGGGCAAGCGCAATCTCGCCCGCCACGATCCGCTCTATCGCGGCCTCGTCGGTATCCGACAGTTTGAACCCGTCAGGGCCAAAAAACTTGATCCCGTTATCCTGATGCGCATTATGGCTGGCCGAAATCATGATCCCCAGATCTGCGCGCATGGAACGGGTGAGAAAGCCCACGGCAGGCGTGGGCACTGGCCCCAGCAAAAGCACATTCATGCCCGTACTTGTCAGCCCCGCTGTCAGCGCTGTTTCAATCATGTAACCCGACAGGCGGGTATCCTTGCCAATCACGACACGGTGGCCATTGCTGCCATCGCTGCGAAAATGCCGCCCCGCCGCAGCCCCAAGTTTCAAGGCCATTTCGGCGGTCATGGGATAGCTGTTTGCTGTCCCGCGTACACCATCCGTGCCAAATAATTTGCGCGTCATTTATGTATCCCAAGTTCTGTTTCATGCAGCGCCTGCCAGAGTAACAGCGCTTGCCGCGTTTCGCGAACATCATGCACGCGCAAAATCTGCGCCCCCTGTGCCGCTCCGTGCAGCGCCACAGCAACCGAGCCAGACACCCGTTGTCCGGCCTCTTCAACCCCGGTCAAACTGCCGATGAAGCGCTTGCGCGATGCCCCCAGCAAGATAGCACAGCCCGTGTCATGCAGCAGCCCCAGAGTGGCAAGCAGCGCGAGATTATGCTCAACCGTCTTGCCAAAGCCGATACCGGGATCAACAATCAGGCGCGCACGGTCAATTCCGGCGGCTTCGGCACGCGCTATGGCCGCGCCCAGCCAGTCGCGCACATCAAGGCTAACATTCTCATAATACGGGTTTTCCTGCATTGTCTGGGGTGTGCCTTGGGCATGCATCAGACATAGGGGAACCCCGGCTTCTGCCACTAGCGGGGCCATGTCACGATCCCATGTCAGGGCTGAAACATCATTCACAAAATCGGCCCCTGCCTCCAGCGCGGCGCGGGCAACGGCGGCCTTGCGGGTATCTATCGAGATGGGCAGGCGCAGCCCTTCGGCACGCAACGCCCGGATCAGGGGCGCGGTGCGCGCAATTTGATCGGCTATCGGCACATCCAGTGCGCCGGGGCGCGTGGATTCGCCCCCGATATCCAGAATATCCGCCCCTTC
This sequence comes from Roseinatronobacter sp., assembly GCA_022565265.1. Classification (GTDB taxonomy): domain Bacteria; phylum Pseudomonadota; class Alphaproteobacteria; order Rhodobacterales; family Rhodobacteraceae; genus Roseinatronobacter. The sequence continues at coordinate 8,880 of JAIUNA010000074.1, forward strand.
CGCCACCAGCCGCAGGGCCTGTGCAATGGCTTGGCCCTGTTTTGCAAACTGGCCGCCATCGGAAAAGCTGTCGGGGGTGACATTCACTATCCCCATAATGCGCGGGCGATCCAGCGCCAGCCCACATAGCGGCGGCAACGGTTGGGCCAGATCAGCATCGCGCGCGGCATCATAGGGGCGCAGCATGGGCGGGGCGTGGCGGCTATGTTCCTGAATGGCTGTAATGCGCAAGCCAGTTTGCCCGCGCAGGCGCGGCATATCAGGCTGTGCAAGAGCGGTGGGGCAGAGTAACGGCAAACGATAAGTCATGCGCGCTCTTTGCCGAATGTGTGCGGGCCTTGCAAGCATTCGCAGTGACGGGGCAAAATTTCACACGGCGCGCGGCGGGAACTTGCCAGCACTTCGGCGCGATGACGAAACACAGAACCCGGTTTTCTTTAAAAATCAGGTCATCCCGATCTGATGTTCTGGAACTGGTGGAGGGTTCCGCCATGGGGGCGGATGGGGGATGGGGGATGGGGGATGGGGGATGGGGACGGTCGATTTGCTCTGTTGCGCGGCTTAGCGCGCTACCTCGATACCTGCAAAACGCTCAAACCTGCCCTTGCGCAGCCTGTCTAAGATGCAGAACATCAGCGCGGCAACACATCCTGCGGCACATGGCTGCCGAGGGGCACGGCCACGCCCTCTGGCACAAGCAGGCGCGCGGCCGCCACATGTTCGGCCAGCCATAGGGCCAGCGCCACCCCGTCACGCGCAGAGGCATTGGGGCCATCGGTTGCATCCAGCACCAGCTTTGACGGTGCCCAAACAATCATCTGGCCCTGTTTCATGGCCCAATCAATCTCTGTCCGGCTGGAAACAACAACGCAACGCGGATCGCGGGCGGCCAGTCGCCATGCATTTTGTTCTATGGCCAGCAGGTCAATCCGGCGCTGCACGGCGCGATGGCCAGTTTCGGCCACAGGCTGGGGCGGCAAGCCCACACACAGGATCACAGGCAAGCCCTGCGCCTGCAACCCATCCAACCGCGCGGCCAGATCGGGCGCATCAACCATGGCATTGTCCAGATAGACCACAAGCGGATGCACGGCCTGTTCCAACCCTGCGGCATCGAGCGCGCGCAAAGGTTGCGCGGCGCGGTTGCGCACAATTTCTACCCCCAGCGCCCCCGGCCCGCGATCCAGCTTTTCCACCCGCACAAAAACGCGCATGGCCTGCGGTTCCTGCAAAATCCGCTCGGCAATACGCTCGGCCAGAGTTTCCAGCAGGTTCAGACGGGCTGTGGCCAATTCTGCCGCAATCGCTTCTGTGATACGGTCATAAGAGAGGATGCGATCGACATCATCTTCCAGTGGCGCAGGATGAGGCCGCACTTCCAACACCACATTGAAGCGCACGCGCTGGGTTTGCCCACGCTCTGCCTGAAATGCGCCAATCTCCACCGCGACCACATGGTCGCGCAGGCTGATGCGGTCGCGCGGGTCTGCCGGGGCAGAGGCCTCGGCGCGAGCTTCGGGATGGGCAAAGGCCAGACGGATATCAGAGGTCATGGGCAATCTTTCGCGGCGATCAGGCGCCCTGTTTAACGCCACAGATGCACAGCACAATGACAAATCTCGCCACAAACCCGGCCAGTTGCGACATCGCGCCCATATCAGGGATCAGATCGGTGCAGCGTGGCAGCGCCCCCCCCCTTGCAACAGAGTGTCGCTTGGCCTTTCTCGTGCAGGCCAGAGATCAACCGCGATAAAACAGATGCGCGCCGATATGTGTGGTCTGGGTAAACCGATTGGCCCAACCGGGGGCGACAGCCGTGGTATGAAAATATTTCGCGCCCTGCGTCAGCGCGCGATGGCCACCATCGGCCATGACTTGTGCAATGCGCCGCGCAATGAGGGCGGCATTCTGGTTGGGCATGGCTTCAGAATTGCCATCACAGGCAAAACTAAACTGGCACCCCCCAGTTCGGCCCTGCTTCACTCCCTGATACACAACGCCACAAATGGAACTGGGAAACTTGCGCGAATCCACACGGTTGAGGATCACTTCCGCAACCGCGAATTGGCCGCGAATGCTCTCGCCGCGCGCCTCGTGGTAAATGGCGGTTGCAAGACAGCTTTCCTCCTCACTCAAGGGGCGGGCGGGAACAGACCGCAGCCATGTGCGGCTGTAATGCACAACCCGCCGCTCCAGCCCGGCGGGGCGGGCAGGCGGGCGCAGCGAGAGACCGGGCGCGAAAGCGCTGGAAGTCTGGGCACGCGGCACAACCGCCTCTGCGTCAGAGGGTGCCATCTCCAGCCCGGCCATACCGGGATCACGCGGAACCTGTGGCGTATCGGGGATGGCCTGCGGCAGGGTTGGAAGGCCGAAATAAGACAGCGGCACACCGATCGAGAGATCACTATTCAGGCTGGCAAGGCGGATGGGTTCGGCCTGCGCAAAATCGGTCAGAACCTCATTGCGCCGCGCCGGGTTGGAATGCTGAAGCGAACGCAGCACAAGATTATATGCCTCTGGCACACCTAAAGCGAGGGCAGACTCATCGGCAAGCAGCGCGTTGCGATGCGCCGGGTTGGATTGGCCAGCCTCTGCACCGGCGGCATTGGCCGCCGAAAGCGTTGCATTCTCCATGCGCGACCCAACACCGGGCAGCGCAATCAGAACCACCGCCGCACAAACTGCGGAAAATGTCGCGCGCCGCCGCATGGAAGACCCTATGCGCAGCACAGAAAAAGACCGATCAAAGCCACGTGTCAAAATCATTTTAACCCCATCAGACGTAACCGCCTGAGGCACAGATTTACTGATCATTCTATGTTCAAGGCGCAAGCAGCTTCGCGCCTTGTCCCAAATTGTGCATCCGTTATCCCGATCGGACGGGTATCAGAAATTTGTGAAAACGTCCAGAATTTGTGCAGATCGCGCGAATGTGATGCGCGACCTTTCGCCGTCATAGCCGGAAATGCCCTGAAAAAACTGGCTTATCCCTGCTCTGCGATCACCAGTTGCGCGGCGGCCAGACGGGCTACAGGCACACGAAACGGCGAGCAAGAGACATAATCAAACCCCAGATCGCGGCAAAAGCGAATCGAATCCGGGCTGCCCCCATGTTCGCCGCAGATAGACAATGTCAGA
>JAIUNA010000075.1 GCA_022565265.1 Roseinatronobacter sp.
CAGCGCGCGGAATTTCTGCGCCGGCACGCGCGCAACCATGCGATTGCCCAGCCACATGCCCGCTATTGCAGCAGGTAGCGCAATTGCCGATAAAAACAGCCGTTCCGCCGTAAACACGCCCACAAGCACAAACGCGCCCGAAATCAACACACCAGAAAGGATGAAAAACAGGCTTATCGCCGAAAGAAATTCACGCCGCTCTGTTTGCAGGCCCAGCAGATACATCACAAATAACGGCCCGCCCACAGTTGTCATGGCCCCCACAACACCGCCCAGAATACCCGCCGTCCAGCCTGCAGCCCGTTCATGCGCAGGCGCGATATACAGATTGACCTTGCCCAACGAGAGGCCCGAAAACACCACGACCACCGCGCCCAGTGCCAACATCAATACTGCATCGGAAAAGCTGGTAATCATCAGCGCGCCCAACGGAACCCCCATCACGATCCCCCATAGCGCAGGCGAAAAGCGCCGGGCCGTTTCGCGCATCTGCCCCATTTGCATAAATTGCGCGATATTGGCCATAAACATGATCACCACATTTATCGCAAGCGCGGCATCTATCGGCACAAAGAAGGGCAACAGCGCCATGGTTGTCAGCGGCAGGCCAAAGCCCAGCGCCCCCTTCACCATGCCCCCCAGAACGAAACTGCCCGCGACAAGCCCCATGTCCAGCGGTGAAATGGCGGAGATGTCCAGCATATGCCCCGATCAGCCCTGCGCCTGCTCGGATTTGGCCGCATAGCTGGCCATTTCCCGTTTCAGCCGCGCCGCGCGCATGGTGGAGCGGATGATCAGCACAACCGAAATCACCGTCAGGCACAAGAACAGAATGGTAATCGGCCCACGCGCAAAGATGCTCAGATCCCCGCGTGACATCAGCATGGCTTGGCGAAAGTTGTTTTCCAGCATTGGCCCAAGGATAAACCCGATCAGAAATGGCGCGGCAGGAATGCGCAGCAACAGCATTATATAGCCCACAACCCCCATTACCAGCATCACCGCCACATCAAAGATAGAGTTGTTGACAGCATAAACCCCGAAAATGCACAGCACCAGCACGCCCGGAAACAGCAGGTTAGAGGGCACATCGGCAATATAGCGGAAAAGCCGGATCGCGACAGACCCAATGATCAGCAACAAGAACGAACTGGCAATCAGCCCGATAAACAGCGCATAGACGATATCGGCGTTGTTCAGAAACAAAAGCGGCCCCGGCGTCAGGTTATGCACCATGAATGCGCCGATGATGATGGCGGTAATCACATCGCCCGGAATCCCCAGCGACAGAAGCGGAATCAGCGTGGCCCCGGCCACACCGTTATTGCCGGCCTCTGCGGCGGCCACGCCTTCCAATTCGCCTTTGCCAAAATTCTCGCGGTTGGGGGATGCGCGCCGCGCCTCGGAATAAGACAGAAAGGCCGAAGGCGCCGCGCCAATGCCCGGAATAGCGCCCAGAAATACACCAATCGCACTGCCGCGAAAGATGGATTTCAGGCAGCGGCGGAAATCCAGCCATTTCAGTTTGGAATAGCCCATACCCCGCACGCGGTGATCCTGCGCTTGCGATTTGCGCATGTAAGAGATGATCTCAGGCAAGGCGAACAGGCCGATCAGCACAGCGATAAAATTCAGCCCGCCGCGCATATCGATAGACCCGAATGTCAGCCGCTCTGTACCTGCGATAAAATCCAGCCCGATCGTGGCCAGCATCAGCCCCACCCCGGCGGCGAAAATACCCTTGATCAGGCTATCGCCAGACACGCCCGCAATAATGGTGAGGGAGAAGACAATCAGCGTAAACATCTCTGGCGGGCCAAAATTCAGCGCAAAAGAGGCCAGCCATGCCGCAAAGACGATCAGCGCAAGATTCGACATCAGATCCGCGATGCACGAAGCATAAAGCGACATGCTCAGCGCCTCTCCCGCGCGGCCCTGCTCGGCCATGGGATAGCCATCCAGCGCCGTAGCAGAAGATGCAGGCGTCCCCGGCGTCTTTATCAAAATGGCCGGGATAGAGCCGCCGAAAATACCGCCCTTATAGACGCCCAGCAACAGCAGGATGCCGAAAATCGGTTGCAGCGCAAAAGTGAAAGGCAGGGTCAGCGCCACGGCCATCGTGGCCGACATCCCCGGAATCGCCCCGGCAATCACCCCGATTGTCACCCCAAGCCCCAGAAAGAAAATGCTTTCCCATTGGGCAACCAGCGTAAACCCTGCGCTTAGTGCTTCAAGGAATGTCATGGCAGCCTCACGATCTGGCCCTGAGGTATGGCAACCCCGGCAACCTTGCTGAAAAAGAAATACAGCGCCAGTGGCAACAAAATGGCTGTCAGCAGCCCCCAGCCCAGATTGCTGCCCCCGCTCAGCAGCAACAACAGCGCAAAGGCGATCATGCACACCCAGACCATGCCAAGAATGGGAAGCGCAAAATAAACCCCCACAAGGATTGCCCCCAAGGCCAGCAGGCGCAGCCCTTCGGCGCGCGAAACCGACAGATCATCTGCCGCCGCATCGGGTGTGACCGGGCCAAAGGCCGCGCGCAGCGCCAGCAATGCGCCACAAATCAGCATGACCCACGCAATGATCGTGGGCCAGAAAGCCGGGGAAAGCGCCTTTATCGGCACGCGCCGCGGAATTGCAATATAGGTTGGGATGATCCACCACAGCGTGGCTGCGGCAAGAAGCATAACGCCCAATCCGGTCAATATTTCATCACGGCGCGAGAGCATGGAATCTCCGTTTCGGGCTGTATCTGTCTGGGGTGTCGGGGGCGGGAATCACAGGCCCTCTGGGCCTATGGCAGCGCGAAGGGGCGCGCAGCGGCGCGCGCCCCCCAAAGCGCTTAGTCGATTTCCAGATTCAGCGCCACAACAAGGCGGCGGAAGATTTCATAGGCCTCATTGACAAATTTCACCGAATCCTCAGGTGACATAAGCTCGACAATAGAGCCGCCCGATGTCATGAAGCGGTTGAAATCTTCGTCCTGCACGGCCTCGGCCAGCCACGCACCCCATTTTTCCACCACATCATCAGGCAGATCGGCAGGGCCTGCAAGGCCCGTCCAGCCCACAAGCGCGGCCAGTTCCGGCTTGCCCAACTCATGCACGGTGGGGGCATCAAAGCCTTCCAGCCGCTCCGAGGATGTGACCATCAAAGGCCGCATCTGGCCGCTGGCGATAAAGGGCGCGGCGGGCGATGTGCTGCCGCAGAAGAAATCAGATGTGCCCTGCAAAACCGCCGTCAGGCCCTGCCCATCGCCTTCGGTGGGAATATGGATCACAGTGTCATCCAGATCACCAATGCCGTAAGCATCCAGCATCATCAGCGCCCCGAAATGCGGCAAAGACCCAACGCCGGAAGAACTGTACAGCACAGTGCCGGGGCGTTCCTGTACGGCGTTTATCAGATCATCCATTGTCTGGAATTCTGAATTGCTGTTCACAACGCAGGATACCGGGTTGATCTCGTAAATACCCACAAAGCGGAATTCCTCCAGCGTATAGGGCAGGTTGGGGTTCATCGCCGGGTTTACCGTATGCGAGCCAACGCGCGCCAAAAGCAGCGTATAGCCATCACCATCGGCATCGCGCACCGCGACAGAGCCTGTGGCCCCGCCCGCGCCCGCGCGGTTTGTCAGCACGAAAGGCTGCGACACAATGCGCGAAAGCGGCGGTGCCAGCGCGCGGCCCGACAGATCGGTCGCGCCGCCGGGGCCAAAGGGAATGATCATCTGAATAGCGCGTGTGGGGTATTCAGCAGCGGCAGGCAGGGCGGCGGCAAGGGCTGCGCCCATGCCAAGCGCGGTCAAGGTGGTTTTCATGGTTTCTCTCCTCCCAAGTGAAACGAAATAACGGCCAGATGCCCTCTCCTCCGGGCGCTTGGCGGTCGGTCTGGCAGTGCGTTTGGGCATGGCCTCCTTTCAAGGCCCGGTTACAGTTAATGTGTCAGCGCGGCGGCAGGGCTTTTGCCCTGCACCACAGGGGCAGGCGCAGGACATATCCGCAAGTTCAGACAGGCGGGCAAGCCCGACGCCTGCGCGGCCTGCAACAGCTCTGCCAATTCCAGCGGGTTATTGCTGGCCAGATAGGCCCCAAAACACCCCAAACCCTCTGCGGCCCGATCATAGCGCGCGCCCTCAGACAGGGTGCACCCGAATGTGCGATCCGCCCCGAATTCGCGAATTTGGATCTGATGCTCGGCATTCCAGACAGTATCATTGCCAATAATGGCCACAAAACGCGCGCCTTCGCGGGCGGCGGTTTCATATTCGGCCAGCAGAAAACCGGCTGTGCCATCGCCCATTGTGGCGAAAACGGGCACATCGGGGCAGGCAAGGCTTGCGGCAATCGCATAGGCAGGCCCGGCCCCGATTGCCCCCGACACCCCGTTTATCACGCGCGGCCCGTCATGGGCGATGGCCTGCATCCATTGGCCAAATTCGCCACCATCACAGATCAGCACCGCACCGGGATGGGCGGCAAGCTGCGCCTGCAACACGGCACCCACCTGAGCAGCATGCAACTCATCCTTTTGTGGCGCGGGGGGCATTGGCGCGCGCTTGGCCAGCGCCTCTGCGGCCTCTGCCAGCCAGTCAGCGCGCTTGGGCGCCGTGCCAGCATTGGCCACAAGCGTTTGCAACGCGGGCAGCGGATCGGCCTTGCTGGCCAGTTCCAACCGCAACCCCAGACATGCGCGGGCGCGCTCCAAAGCGGCGTCTTCCGGGTCGATCACGGCAAAACGCGCATCGGGCCTGCCCATATCCGCCCCCAGAAAGCCGGTTGTGAAATCCGCCTGCTTGCCCAAAAGCAAAATGCGATCAGCGCGGCGTGTCAGGTCTGTCAGCGCGCCATAGGCCGGATCACGCAGCCCGCGCGGGCTTTCCATGCAGATAACGGGTGCGCCAAGGGCCGCTTGCAACTGCGCATGCGCCGCGCCCGTGCGCGTGCGCGCAAGGCTGGGGCCAAGCAGCACCAAGGGGCACTCCGCCCCATATAAAAAGGCCGTAAGTTGCGTCGCATGATCAACGGGCAATTCCTGCGCCATCGGCGCGAAAGACAAAGCTTGCGCCAAACCATGGGGCACAGCCCCTGTCAGCACATCGGCAGGCAAGGCCAGATGCACAGGGCCGGGCCGCCCCCCGCGCGCCGCGCGCACCACTTGGGCAAATTCGGCGGCCAGCAATTCCGGCGCGGTTGCCCGCAGCGCCAGCTTTGTGATGGGCCGCGCCATCCCCACCTGATCCATTTCCTGAAACGCGCCCATCCCATCCTGCGCCCGCGGCGAATCGCCACTCAGCCGCGCCCCCGGCGTTTCAGACGCCTGCGCCGAAATCAGCGCGCCCAGCGCATTGCCAAAGCCCGCGCCTGCCGTGACCAGCGCCACGCCAATCTGGCCTGTCAGTTGCGCCCATGCTTCGGCCATATACACGGCTGCGGCTTCATGCCGGACATGGACAAGCCGAATATCGCTATCCAGCAGCGCATCATATACCGGCATGATTTGATTGCCTGAAAGGGAAAACACGCAGCGCACACCTGCCTCTTGCAGGCTGCGTACAAGGGCATCTGCCCCACGAATGGTTGCAATATCTCGCACAGGCGCTCCTCCTGCCGCGATCATTCAACTAACGTGAACGAATTTCAAGTAATTTTTTAGAGCATTACAAAAATAAGCGAAAAAGCTTGTCTTGCGGCGTTCTCTGAGACATCTTTCTATCATGAAATCTGTAGAAACAGCCAAGGGCAGGTATCTATGTAAGCAAAACTAACACTAACTCTTATTATAATTCGCTTTGTGTTAGTAAAATTACAAGTTACCACAATCGGCAATGCCCGGAAGAATGGAAGGCCAAGGTGTCACACCGCGAAACCATAACCGTTACAGTGCAGCGCGGCAGCGCGGCGACAGGCCAGCATATGCAGGAATTTCAGGTTCCCGCCTATGAAAGCCAGACCGTGCTGGATGTTGTGTCATGGATACAGCAAAACACCGATCCCACGCTGACATATCGCTTTGCCTGCCGTGTGGGCATGTGCGGCTCTTGCGCCATGATGGTCAATGGCGTGCCGCGCTGGACATGCCGCACCCATGTTAAAAAAGTGCTGAAAGATCAGCGCATTGATATCGCCCCCCTGCGCAATCTGCCGGTTCTGAAAGATTTGGCGGTGGATATGGATCCGTTTTTTGACAAATGGGTCGCAGCAGAAGGGCGCCACCATCCCAGCATAGGCCGCGATGCACCGATCCCCGCCATCAACCCCGAAGCGGCTGCCCGCCAGGTGGCCAGCGCGGGGATTGAATGTATCAACTGCTCTATCTGCTATGCGGCCTGCGATACTGTGGCCAATGACCCCGATTACCTTGGCCCCGCCGCGCTGCAACGGGCATGGACAGTGTATAACGATGCCAAAGATGCCGATCGCGGCGCGATTCTGGATGCGGTTTCGGGCAAGGGGGGCTGCCATTCCTGCCATTCGATGGGGTCTTGCACCGCCTATTGCCCCAATGGGCTAGACCCGCTTTCCGCCATTGCCGGGCTAAAACGCGCCACAACACGGCGCTTTTTCGGGGGAGGCGCGTGATGACACCCTTTCACCTTTACATGGCGCAGCGCCTTAGCGCGCTGGTGATGGCCCCCTTCGTTCTGGTGCATCTGGGCGTGATGATCTACGCCATCCAGGGCGGGCTGACAGCGGCTGAAATTTTGGGCCGCACGCAAGGCTCGTTATTCTGGTTTCTGTTTTACGGGATGTTCGTAATCGCTGTAGCGCTGCATGCCGCACTTGGGCTGCGCGTTATTCTGGCCGAATGGGCGGGCTTGCGCGGGGGCGTGCTGAACGGGGTTAGCACGGCCATCGGGCTGGGGCTGCTGGGCCTTGGCGCGCATGCCGTTTGGGCCGTAACGGCAGGGGGTGGCGCATGAGCCGGGTTGCGCGCGCCCATCCCTTGTGGCTGGCCTATATCCTGCACCGCCTGTCTGGCCTGTTGCTGGCGCTGTTTTTGCCGTTTCATTTCCTTGTGCTGTCTTTGGCGCTGCACAATGCCGCGCGGCTGGATGCGTTTCTCACATTGGCCGAAATCCCGGTCATCAAGCTCAGTGAAACGGCGCTGGTTTTCCTGCTGGCCGTGCATATGTTCGGCGGCTTGCGGCTGATGGCGCTGGAATGGCTGCCATGGTCGGGCGCGCAGAAAACATGGGCGGCCAGTGCTGCGGCTGGGGCGGTCTTCCTCTCTTTCCTTTTCCTGATGCGGGCAATCTGACATGTTCACTCTCAAAGATATCGACCGCCATGATACGGATATCCTGATCCTTGGCACAGGCGGCGCGGGGTTGTTTGCCGCCCTCCATGCGCTGCAAACCGCGCCAGAGGGCACAAAGGTTACAATCGCCGTTAAAGGGCTGATCGGCAAATGCGGCTGCACCCGCATGGTGCAGGGCGGCTATAACGTGGCGCTTGGCAATGGCGATACGGTAGAGCGCCATTTCATGGATACCATCCAGGGCGGCAAATGGCTGCCCAATCAGGATATGGCATGGCGGCTGTGCGAACAGGCTGTGGTGCGTATCCGCGAGCTGGAAAATGAAATCGGCTGCTTTTTTGATCGCAACCCCGATGGCAGTTTGCACCAGAAGGCGTTTGCGGGCCAAACGGCAGACCGCACAGTGCATAAAGGCGATCTGACAGGGATAGAAATTATAAACCGCCTGATGGAGCAGGTTTTGGCCCGCCCGGTGGAAAAGCTGCAAGAGCATCGCGCCATTGGCCTGATCCCCACGCGCGACGGATCGGCCCTTGCGGGTGTGCTGATGATAGATATGCGCACAGGCCGTTTCCGCTTTGTGCGGGCCAAAACGGTGCTTATGGCCACGGGTGGCGGGCCGACAATGTATAAATATCACACCCCCAGCGGCGATAAGACAATGGACGGGCTGGCCATGGCACTGCGTGTGGGCCTGCCCCTGCGCGATATGGAAATGGTGCAATTCCACCCCACCGGCCTGCTTGCGGGCGATCATACGCGCATGACAGGCACAGTGCTGGAAGAGGGCTTGCGCGGCGCGGGTGGGCAACTGATCAACCATGCCGGCCAGCGCTTTATGTTTGATTATGATGGCAAGGGCGAACGCGCCACGCGCGATGTTGTCAGCCGGGGCATTTATGCCGAAATGCGCAAGAACAATAACCCCGAACAAGAGGGCGTTTTCCTGTCCATGGCCCATCTGGGGCCGGAATGGGTGGCCAAGAAGTTCAAGGGCATGGTCGAACGCTGCGCCGATTGCGGCTTTGATCTCGCGGGCGGCAAAGTAGAGGTTGTGCCAACCGCGCATTATTTCATGGGCGGCGTTGTGGTAGATGTAGATACCCGCACGGCCATGGAAGGCCTTTATGTGGCCGGAGAGGATGCAGGCGGCGCGCATGGATCAAACCGTTTGGGCGGCAATGGCGTGGCAAATTCCACGGTCTTTGGTGGCATAGCGGGCGATGTGATGGGCGCGGATATTCGCAGCATGGGCGCATTGCGCGACCCCGATCTGGGCGTGCTGGAAGCAGAACTTGCCCGCGCCTGCCATCCTTTGGGGGTAAAGCCGGGCCATGTCTTGCCACTGCGCCAGCGCCTGCAAAATGTGATGTGGGATGAGGTGGGCGTCATGCGCACCGAGGCCGGGCTAAAGCGCGGATTGGGCGGGATTGCAGAAGTGTCAGACGCGCTGATGCAAACTGGCGTTTCCCCCGATATGCTGGCGTTTAACCTGACATGGCATGACTGGCTGAACCTGCGTTCGCTTTGCGATATATCCGAGGTGATCACCCGCGCAGCGCTGGAGCGCGACAATTCGCGCGGCGCCCATTACCGAGAGGATTTCCCCGATCCCGGCGCGATGGAGGACAGCTATTTCACTGTTGCCCGCGCCAAGGGCGACAGCGTGGAAATGCACCGCGAGGCCGTGCAATTCACCCGCGTCCGGCCCGGCGAAACCGTGCTTCCCACAGGAGAGCCGGAAACATTGGTGGCCGCACAATGACCCAGCATATCCCGCTTTCCCTGATCCAATCCACAGCCCAAACCCTGATGGAGAAAGCCGCGATCGAAATCCCGCAAGATTACCTTGATGGGCTGAAACGCGCGGCAGAAACCGAAGATGGGGATTTGTCTTCTTTCGTGCTGCGCGCGATGCTGGACAATTACGAGGCCGCAAAAGAAGATCGCCGCGCCATGTGCGGCGATACCGGCGTTCCGCGCTGGTTTGTGAAACTGGGCAATGATGCGCGCATAGAGGGCGGCATGGTCGCACTGGAAGGGGCGCTGCGCCGCGCCACGGCCCATGCCACACACTCTGTCCCCCTGCGCCCCAACCGCGTACACCCGCTGTGGCGCACAGATCACGACAATAACGTGGGCATTGGCGCGCCCGAAATCGAATATGGGTTCGAACCAGAGGGCGATTGGATCGATCTGATCACCGTGCATAAAGGCGGCCTCTTTGGCACAGATTACCGCATGCTCTTTCCCTCGGACGGGATACAGGGGATCAAGCGGTTCTATCTCGATAGCCTGATGGCCTTTGGCAAGCGCGGGCTGGCCTGCCAGCCTGCGATTATCGGCATCGGCCTTGGGGGATCGAAAGATATCTGCATGACCCTTGGCAAGCGCGCCTCTGTGTTGCGCACCGTGGGCAGCCGCAATTCAGACCCGCGCATCGCCGCGATGGAAGATGAATTCAAGGAATTGGGCAATTCCATTGGCATGGGCGCAATGGGCTTTGTGGGCAAGAATATGGTCATCGATTGCAATATCGAAGTGGGCTATTGCCATACAGGCGGCATGCCCATGTCTGTGCATGCGTTTTGCCTGTCATCACGGCGTTCGGTGGCGCGGCTTTGGCCCGATGGGCAGGTAGAATACCGCACCGATCCCGATTGGTTTACCCCCTATCAGCGCCGCGAAACCGTGGATTGGGAACCCGTGCAGGAGGCCGCAGAATGAAACCGCGCGAAATCCGCCTGTCTACCACCCCCACACCAGAGGCCATTGCCGAATTGCGACTGGGCGATATCGTCTATCTGGACGGGCTGATGTATACGGCGCGCGAGGGCGTCTATATGCGCGCGCTGGAAGAGAAGGCCAATATCCCGATGGAATTGCCCTCACAAAGTGCCGCCAATTTCCATTGCTCGCCCGCCGCGCGGATCAATGCCGATGGCTCTTTCGATATGGGCGCGGTTACGGCCACGGCCTCTTTCCGCTTTGCCAAATGGCTGCCCGAATGGATGGCAAAAACTGGCGCAAAGCTGATTATCGGCAAAGGCGGCATGACATCGCGCGATTATAAAGAATATTTCGTGCCCAATGGCGCGGTGTATCTGTCTACCGTGGGTTATGGCACAGGGGCGTTGCTGGGGCGCGGGGTGGAAAATGTTGAAGCCGTGCATTGGAACGAGGAATTGGGCCTTGCCCAAGCCATGTGGGTCATTCGCTGCAACAAGATGGGGCCGTTTATCGTGGCCTCTGATCTGAAGGGCGATTGCCTGTTTGAACGCGAGAATGCCAAGATTGCCGAAAACATTGCCCGCGTCTATGAAGGGACAAAACCCGCCGTGCTCAAACGCTACGGCGAAACCGATGACAGGTCTGACGAGGTGATCTGATGCAAGACAGCCCTTTCCAACCCGGTGCAACACGCACCGCAGACCCCGAATTTACCCGCGCGGAAGTGGCGCTGGCCAATCGCAATTCCGGCGCGCTGCTGGAATTGCTGGATTGCGATATCACCCCCACGGGCACGCATTATCTGCTCAATCACTTCGATGTGCCGGTTTTGCGCGCGCAAGATCATGTGTTGGAATTTGACGGCGCGTTTGATGCGCCCTTTACCCTGTCGCTGGCCGATATCATGGCCCAGCCGCAAATCACCCTGCCTGTCACACTGGAATGCGCGGGCAATGGCCGCGCGGGCATGCAGCCGCGCCCTTTGTCCATGCCATGGATGCACGAGGCAATCGGCACCTCGGAATGGACAGGCACGCCCCTTGCCCCCCTGCTGGAACGTGCAAAACCGCGCAGCAGCGTGCAGGATTTCGCCTTTCTGGGGGCAGATTATGGCTATGACAAAGGCGTGCCCCATTATTATGGTCGCAGCCTGACCCCTGCGCAAATCGCTCAACTGGATGTCCTGCTTGTCTGGGGCATGAATGGCGCAGCGCTTCTGCCGCAACATGGTGCGCCCTTGCGGCTGGTCGTGCCGGGCTGGTATGGCATGGCCTCTGTCAAATGGCTAAGCCGCATTACAGCGCTGGAGGCCCGCTATCAGGGCTTTCAGCAAGTGGAAACCTACCGCTTTCGCAGCCATGACGGCGATGAGGGCACGCCCGTTACGCAAATCCATGTCCGTTCCCTGATGAAACCGCCGGGCGTACCCGATTGGTTTACCCGCGCACGCCGGGTGCAGGCGGGGCCTGTGGCGCTATCGGGGCGGGCTTGGTCTGGCGGCGGCGTGCCGATTGCACGGGTAGAGGTGCTGCTGGACGGCGAATGGCGCGCGGCGCGGCTGTCACCGCCTGTGGGGCGCTATGCATGGACGCGCTGGGAAATTGACTGGAACGCCACCCCCGGCCAGCATGATCTGGCCTGCCGCGCAACAGATGCCGCAGGCAATACCCAACCCCTAAACGCCCCCTATAATCTGGGCGGCTTTGCCAATAACGCGGTGCAACATCTCTCGGTCGAGGTGGCGGGATAATCTGCGCCGCATGATAAAACCTTACCATATGCCAGATATTGCGCAGAACGATGGGCGGCTATGGTGGGGCAGTCACTCTCTCCCCAACCAGCCCCTCAGATCGTCTTGCGCCCCACGGCGCTTTCCAATTCCTCTTGCAACCGCGCCCGCCCTGCCGCGCGCGGCTTGCTGCACCGCGCCAATAACAGATAGGCCCCTGGCGGCAGGTAAAGCGTGGCCAATGTGG
>JAIUNA010000076.1 GCA_022565265.1 Roseinatronobacter sp.
GAACGCCCGCGCTTTGCTGAAGGGCGGTCTCTTGATGCACCATATTTCGCCAGCCCACCTGTGGTGCGGCATTTCACGCGCGCTCTAGATAACATCACCTTCTGAGGGGGACGGCTATGAAAATCACTGTTATCGGTGCAGGTGGTTTTGTCGGCCAGCATATCGTGGCGCGGTTGCAGGCGCGACAGGATATAGCAGATATCCGCGCAGTAGATCGCGTAACAATGCCGGAAGGGCCAAAAACCACCCGTTTCATAGGTGATTTCGCACAGCCAGATTTGCGCGATGCCGCGCTGGCTGGCGCAGATTCCGTGATCTTTCTGGCCGCGATTCTGGGCGGCGCGGCAGAGGCAGACCACGCGCTTGCGCGTCGTGTCAATCTTGACGCAACCTTGGAGCTGATAGATCACCTGAAAGACACGGCGCCGGGCATACGGTTTGTCAATGCCTCGACAGTGGCTGTTTATGGCGCGTCCTTGCCCGATCCATGCACGGATCAAACGCCGCTGGAACCAGTGCTGCTATACGGGGCGCAAAAGCTTATGATCGAGGTGCTTTTGTCAACCTATGCCAAACGCGGTTGGCTTGATGCACTCTCGTTGCGTCCGGCAGGGGTGATGGCACGGGATGGGGCGGATTCCGCGCTGAAATCGGCCTTCATGTCGCGCCTGTTTCATGCGGTGCGGCGGGGAGAGGATATCACCTTGCCTGTTGGCGAGAATGACCGAAGCTGGATGGCGAGTGTGGAAAGCGTGGCGCAGAATTTCATTCATGCGGCTGTCTTGCCCGATCCGGGGCCAAACCGTGCCTTCAGCTTGCCTGCATTGTCCGTGCGGTTTGGCGATCTGGTTACAGCGCTGCGCCGCCGGTTTCCTGACAGCCCGTCGCGCGTGAGCTATGCTCCAGAGCCGCAGATCGTCGCGATGTTCGGTAATCATCCAGAGTTGGTTACAGAAACTGCAATGCGACTCGGTTTTTTGGCTGATGCAGATGCGGATATGCTGGTGGCAAGAGTGTTTCCGTAGGCAGGGCTTTGCAGACAAACTGACGATAACTTATCGGTTTGCTGAACAAGGGTGTTTTGCCCCAATTTGGCACAGGAACATCTCGGTACAGTCGGGCATTTGTGGCGCTGTCGGGGGTATCGGGCGGTTATGTGCAACTGGACTTTACGACAGATAGCTCCGGCCCGGTTGGCGCCAGCGCAATCCCGAAGGTGGCTGAATTGCCTGCGGTGGTTCTGATATGTCGGATTTCGGTTTATCCAAATAGCGACTTTTTTGTTGGCGTTCGTGCCACCGCCAGAGCCTGCTAAGAAAAATTATCGGGTTAAGACGCGCCGGGCGATTTCTGATAGCCGTGCCGCGCTGCTGTGTAGTGCTGGGCGCTGTGTGTTGACGGCTTCCAGCATATCAAGACTGCCTTCCAATTGGCGCAGCGCATGTAAATCTTCAAGAAATTGAAGGTCAGCGGCGGAATTTCTGGCCGAGAAGGCCTGTGGCCGTGCAGCATTCATGGTGAACCTCTGAAACTGAGAGTTGCGGTGGCAGTGGTGGGGTGCAGGGAATCGCCTTTTTAGTCTGGCGCAAAATCATTGCCGGAAGGTTAGGGCAGCGTGCCCGCTGAAAAAAATCTGCGCGCGATCTGATTTCCCTCTTGCAGCCCACAAGGATAGTTTGTAAATCGCGGCTCAAGGAAGCGGGCGTAGCTCAGGGGTAGAGCATAACCTTGCCAAGGTTAGGGTCGTGAGTTCGAATCTCATCGCCCGCTCCAAACAAAAAGGCCGTTGTCGCAAGACAACGGCCTTTTTGATTTTCCGCTCTCCCGCGTTTCCCTGAAAAATCCGAGTCGCCTCAGGGGGTTAGTGGGCTTGTGTGACAGTCAAGCGAAATTTCCTGCCATGAGGTGTGAAATTTTCGTTGACGCGCCCCCCGTTTATACGTCAGATTGTGTGTGTCGCAGGGCAACCCACTACATCTTGTGAGGCGAGGCGCGGGAGCAAAGCGCAGCACGTGGGGCTTGGGCAGGGATTGGATACCGGATTGGTAGAAAACGGCCAGTGGCCGGGGAACATGGCCTTACAGCCATGTGACCATGCTTGTCTGTCGCTTGGACATAACAGGATTCAGGGCACAACCGTGTCAGGGCAAACGGAAAAAAGGAAAATTGGCAGATGATCATCGAGCGGCATTTCACCACTCAAGGAAAAGACGCCTATGCGGCGCTGCAGTTCACGACCACTGTGTCGGAAATTCGCAACCCCGATGGCACAGTCGTTTTCCGCAATGATGCGGTGGAAGTGCCTTCTAGCTGGTCGCAAGTGGCCTCTGATGTGATTGCACAGAAATATTTCCGCAAGGCCGGTGTGCCTGCGCGCCTCAAGCGTGTTTCGGAAGATGGCGTGCCAGAATTTCTGTGGCGCTCGGTTGCCGATGAAAAAGCATTGGCAGATTTGCCGCAAGAGGCGCGCTTTGTGGGCGAATCTTCCGCCAAGCAGGTGTTCGACCGTTTGGCAGGTGCATGGTGCTATTGGGGTTGGAAGGGCGGCTATTTCGCCACCGAAACAGACGCCCAAGCCTATTTTGACGAAATGCGCTTCATGCTGGCCGCCCAGATGGCTGCGCCAAACAGCCCGCAATGGTTCAACACGGGCCTGCATTGGGCGTTTGGGATTGATGGCCCATCGCAAGGGCATTTCTATGTCGATCCCTTCACCCATAAACTGGTGAAATCCAAATCCAGCTATGAACACCCCCAGCCGCATGCCTGTTTCATCCAGTCTGTCAGCGATGATCTGGTCAATGAAGGCGGGATCATGGATCTTTGGGTGCGCGAAGCGCGCCTGTTCAAATATGGTTCGGGTACAGGAACCAATTTCAGCTCGCTGCGTGGTGAAGGCGAGAAGCTGTCGGGCGGCGGTAAATCCTCTGGATTGATGGGGTTCTTGAAAATAGGTGATCGGGCCGCAGGCGCGATCAAGTCGGGCGGAACCACGCGCCGCGCGGCCAAGATGGTCATTTGTGACATGGATCATCCAGATGTAGAGGAATTCATCAATTGGAAGGTGATCGAAGAACAGAAGGTCGCCTCTCTTGTAGCTGGTTCCAAATTGCACTCTGCGCGTCTGAACGAGATTTTTGGCGCAATACGGGCGTGGTATGGCAGCACAGAGGATGCCGTTGATCCCGGCAAAAACCCCGGCCTGAAAGCGGCGATCAAGGCTGCCAAGACATCCATGATTCCGGAAACCTATATTGGCCGCGTGCTGCAATATGCCCGCCAAGGGTATGACAGCATCGAATTTCCCACCTATGATACGGATTGGGATTCAGAGGCCTATATCTCTGTATCCGGCCAGAATTCGAATAACTCGGTGCGCGTGACAGATGCTTTCCTTCAGGCCGTGAAGGATGATGCGGATTGGGAATTGCTGCGCCGCACCGATGGCAAAGTGGCCAAAACCGTGAAAGCGCGCGAATTGTGGGATCAGGTGGGCCATGCGGCCTGGGCCTGTGCTGATCCGGGCATACAGTTTCATGACACTGTAAACGCATGGCATACCTGCCCGGCAGATGGCCCGATCCGTGGGTCTAACCCCTGCTCGGAATATATGTTCCTGGATGATACGGCCTGCAATCTGGCCTCCATGAACCTGCTGAAATTCTATGACGGGACGGCATTCAACGCGGCCGCCTATATGCACGCCACCCGCCTATGGACAATCACGCTGGAAATCAGCGTGATGATGGCGCAATTCCCCTCCAAGGAAATCGCGCAGCGTTCGTATGAATTCCGCACGCTGGGTCTGGGCTATGCCAATATTGGCGGGCTGTTGATGAATATGGGCTTTGGCTATGATTCGGCGGAAGGCCGCGCGCTGTGTGGCGCGCTGACAGCGCTGATGACAGGTGTGTCCTATGCCACCTCTGCCGAAATGGCGCGCGAATTGGGCGCCTTCCCCGGCTACAAGAAGAATGCGGGCCACATGCTGCGCGTAATCCGCAACCACCGCCGCGCGGCCTATGCCGATGCCAGCTATGAGGGGGTGAATGTGGCACCTGTGGCGCTGGATGCCGCCAACTGCCCCGATGCACATCTGGTCGATCTGGCCCGCGTGGCTTGGGATGAGGCGCTGAGCCTTGGTGAAAAGCACGGCTACCGCAACGCCCAATCCACCGTCATCGCGCCCACAGGCACAATCGGGCTGGTGATGGATTGTGACACAACCGGGATCGAGCCTGATTTCGCGCTGGTGAAATTCAAGAAACTTGCGGGCGGTGGCTATTTCAAGATCATCAACCAGTCGGTTCCGGCAGCACTGCGCAAGCTGGGCTACCGCGAAAGCGAGATTGGCGAGATTATTGCCTATGCAGTTGGCCACGGTTCACTGGGCCAGGCACCCGGCATCAACCATACCAGCCTGATAGGCCACGGCTTTGGGCCAGCAGAGATCAAGAAGATCGAAGCAGCCCTTCCTTCGGCCTTTGATATCCGCTTTGTCTTCAACCAATGGACATTGGGCGAGGCATTCTGCCGCGAAACCCTTGGCATTCCGGCGGCAGAGCTGAACAATCCCGGCTTTGACCTGCTGCGCCATCTGGGCTTTGACCGCGCACAGATTGACGCCGCCAATGACCATGTGTGCGGCACAATGACGGTAGAAGGCGCGCCCCATCTGAAGCCAGAGCATCTGTCAGTCTTTGATTGCGCCAATCCCTGCGGCAAGAAGGGCAAACGCTACCTGTCGGTAGACAGCCATATCTACATGATGGCCGCTGCACAAAGCTTCATCTCTGGCGCGATTTCCAAAACCATCAACATGCCCAATTCCGCCAGCATTGAAGAAACGCTTGCGGCCTATGAGCTGAGCTGGTCGCTGGGGATCAAGGCCAATGCGCTGTATCGCGATGGCTCCAAACTGTCGCAGCCGCTGGCCGCCGCGCTGATAGAGGATGATGAGGAAGCCGAAGAGGTGCTCGAATCCGGCACGCCGCAGCAAAAGGCGCAAGTGATCGCCGAAAAGATCGTTGAGAAGATCATCATCAAGGAAGTGATCCGCCGCCACCGCGAAAAACTGCCAGAGCGCCGCAAGGGCTATACCCAAAAGGCGATTGTGGGCGGCCATAAAGTCTATCTGCGTACGGGCGAATATGGCGATGGCAAGCTGGGCGAAATTTTCATCGACATGCATAAGGAAGGCGCGGGCTTCCGCGCGATGATGAATAATTTCGCCATCGCGGTATCCGTTGGCCTGCAATACGGCGTGCCGCTGGAAGAGTTTGTCGATGCCTTCACCTTCACCCGGTTTGAACCGGCCGGCATGGTGCAAGGCAACGCCTCGATCAAGAACGCGACATCCATCCTCGATTACATTTTCCGCGAACTGGCGGTCAGCTATCTGGATCGTACCGATCTGGCCCATGTCAAACCCTCTGGTACGGCCTTTGATGATCTGGGCGCGGGCGAGAAGGAAGGGCTGGCCAATATCTCCGAACCGTCCGATGCCGCCGCCTCGCGCTCGCTCGAAGTGCTGCGCCAGATCAGCTCTACCGGGTATCTGCGCAAGCGCCTGCCACAGGAACTGACAGTGTTTCAGGGGGGGCAGTCTTCGGTAACGGCCTTTGCCACCGATGGCACATCTGCCGTGGCGCTTCAGGCGGTAGAGGCCGAAACCCTGACAGTGGCCCCGCTCGATGCCCGCCTGCGCGCCAAGATGCAGGGCTATGAAGGCGATCCCTGCGGCGAATGCGGCAACTATACTTTGGTACGCAACGGAACCTGCATGAAATGCAACACCTGCGGCGGGACAAGCGGGTGTAGCTGAACGAACGGCATGGCCGGTTTGTGAAAACCGGCCATGCTGTCAGATTTCGGAATTTTGTACGAAATTTCGAAATTGCGGCGAAAAATGATGCGGGGAAATCTCTATATTTGTGAAGCAATATCAACGCCTTGAGTTGGATTTCTTCACTCCGAGGCCTTGTTTTCTGGCAAAATACCCCAGCGGGCGGAGGCAACTCCGCCCGCTTTGCCATTCCGGCGGCGATACCCCCCAGAACGGTTGGGGTCGGCCATGTGATGCTGTAAGATCGGCTGCGATCCCAACAAGCAGGTCAAGTTTTCCGGTGAAACTCCATTTCCAATCCGACGAGACTTTCGTCAGTTTCGTGAGCCGCTCGGCGCGATCCTTCGGGCTGTCCGGTGCCGAGGATTTGGTCCGGGATGTCGGGGTTTCGCTTGGGTCTTTTCACAAAGGGCATCGGGACACGATCACGAAGGTCGCCAAGGTGCTGGGGGTCGATCCAGAAATGGCATTCGCCCAAAGCTTCCGACGCATCGACGCCCAGAATACAAAGTTGTTGAATATGACCCTGCGGGAAAAGCGGCTCTTGCGGGGGAAGTTGCGGGTCTGCCCGGCTTGCCTGCGGTCAGACATCGGTCCGGAATTGACCGAAACGACAGCCTTTAACGCGTATGCCCGGATGGCATGGTCGATCGCCCCTTTCAAGGTTTGCCCGATACATCGCCTTTTCCTTGTCGACCCACCCGAAGCCGGGGTCACTCATGAGTTCAACCGAACCTGGGAACCCTGGTTCACAGAGGTATTTGACGGTGATTACGATCAACCCGCGGCAGGCACGGGGGCTTACGAGAGCTTCGTTCTGAAGGCCCTGCAAGGCAGCACGGCGGCTCCGGGCTGGTCGGGGCGTTTCCCCCTTGATGCGCTTGGCATGTTGGCCGAGTTTCTTGGTATAGCGAAGCTCTTTGGGCCTGAATGGAAACCGTCAGATTGCAATCCCGGCGACGCGTCCTTGGCGCTCGACGCCGGTTTCACGATCCTGTCTGTGGGGCCGGAAGCCATTGAGGAACTTTTGCAGAGCCTGCGAACGAGACCGGGAAGGCCGCAGCAACGTCCTCAAGGGCGATACGGGCCGATTTACGACTGGTTGAACCGCAGCAGCGGATCGGCCCCCGAGTTTGCGCCGATGAAGTCGCTTCTGCGTCGGCATATCGCGGAAACCTGGCCCCTGGGGCCACGCGACAAAGTGCTGGGGGATTTTGTCACCGAACGGAAATTTCACTCGGTGCTGACGGCAGCGGATGAATATGATCTGCGCCCCTCGCATGTGGCAAACTTGCTGCGTGACGCGAAACTGGAGGGGAACTTGGATCTGCCCGAGGTCGAGAAAATCTATCCTGCCGATGCGGTGGGCGATGTGCTGGCGGCGGTCTCGGGTTCGCTCAGCTATACAAAAGCCGGGGTTCAGCTTGGAATGAGTCGCACCGAGCTTGAGACCCTTATCGCAGCCGGGTTGATCCGGTGCAGTCTGGGTGGTTCCAGCGCCCGGCCACGATTTGCGCCCAAGGATATCACGACCTTCAATGAGCAGCATCGCGATATTCCCGTAAGCTCCGAAGGCGGTCCCTACCGGACGAAACTGACCATAGCCGAGGCATCGCGAAAGCACGGCAAAACGGTGGTTGAGATTTACAGATTGATTATCGACAAGACGTTGCAGAGTGTATCTCGGGCTTCCGACTCCCTGCTGTTCTCTGAAATCCGGATCGACCCAGGTGAGCTTGCAAGCCATTTCAAAGTGGATGGTCAGGAAGTGTTCTTAACACTGGGCCGCTGCGTTCAGAATCTGGGCTTGGGGCGTGCGTTTTTGCACGAACTGAGTGCCAGAGGGTACTTGGCCATTTTGGATGTTCTTGACGATCGGACGCACCAGCCCAAGCAAGTGATACGGGAAAAGGACCTGCATGATTTCGAGAATTCCTACATTTCAAGACGACGACTGGGAACGTTGAACCATATTCAGTTCTACGCAGTCCAGAAACGGTTGGATATGGCGGGGGTCTTGCCGGTTGAAGTCTCAGATGATGGAAAAGAGTTCCTTTACTTGCTGGAGGACATTTTACACGTGAAAGGGCTGAACAGGAGGCAGAAAACTTTCGAATGGTAATTCAGACAGCGCCCATCTCTGTGTCGCAGCCTACGGGGATGCCCTACAGATCCTTGCCGGGAATGGGGTGCCCCCAGCTTTTGAGCCGCCCAGCACGACGCTATTCTGGCTTCCGATGCGCCCGCAGTGGAACTTCTCCGGATTGTCATGGCGGCAATGGGTTCGGGAGTGGAAAGACGGTGGCGCCAAGCCGACCTGTTGAGCAATCCTGCGAGGCATGGATCCAGTTGCGAACCCTGTTATGCGCAGCGGATAATGGGACAGCCAGCTCACCTGAGGACGTGATACACCAAATTGCGGGCCGGAGCCTTGCCGAGTCCACATCGAAGCGTCCGGCGGCAGGATGACCGCTTTCGCGGGACTTTGCGGTCGGTCGAAGCAATCGCTGTGTGTGCGTGAACCGCCAGCGTGTTGGCACTCGCCGCCCAATCCGCCGGGTTTCATTCCGCTCCTCGTCTTTGTTGACGAGTTTCTCAGACATTGCGATACTGCGTGTATGTGAAATTAATAAGAATGGATTGAAGTAACTTGAGTAAAAGATTAGAAATTAAGGTTGGTGAGAATTTAAGGTGCATAGAGCTGGTGAGTGGCAACCGGCACCATTGCACCTTCATGCACAAAAATAATGGCATTTATTTTGATATTTTTGATTTTGAAAATCCTGTAGAAGTAAATGAAAATGAACCAATTTTTCTACTATCTGAGCGTACGAGTATCATTTCTCTGTATCAAAATATATGTCTTGGTCGAAGCGTTAACAGTGGTTTGACCGAAGATCGGTTTTACAATCAAAAATATCAGGCTAATTTTGCGATCGTCGGTGATGACAGATGGTGTTTGAGCGATAAAATAAAGCGAATAAATTTTAAGCTCCCCGTAGACCGCCTATTCTGGAATCCTGCGAGATTTAGATCGATAGAGGCTGCGAATTTCAAGCAAAGCGATTTTGAAATTTTCTCTGTTTCAACATCAAAAATGGACATAAGCTGTTACTTTACAGCGAAGCAAATGAGTTGGTCAGAAGGCTTCACGGATTTCTCTTGTGAGTTTCAGATTGAACTCGCTAAAGGAGTGCCATTCGGTGAGCATCATGAATTTTTGGCAGCGGTCAAATGGTTCTTCGTTGGATGCTTGGGCAAGCCTTTCAATGCTTTTGCGCTGCGAATAAATAGACTGAATCTTCAGGAGTTTGTAGAGGAAATAGAAAGCACTGGATTTTCTCCTGAACATGTAGAGGTTTCGGGTTTGGGCGACGAAGAGATTCAGAATGCTGTGGATAGTGGACTTGGAGTAATTTGGGCTTCTCCAGCTATAGGTGATAGCGATGAGGAAATAGAGAACATGAAACTGAATCTCGCCGCTTGGATTGAACGGTTGGATGATTGGAAAGAAGCCTATGCTCATATGGAGAAATGTTTTAAACTGAGGGGTGAGTTGTCATCTGAAAGGCTGCTATCTGCTTGCAAGTGGCTCGAAAGTATTGCGATTGCAAATCACCAAAAAATTGTTGACGAAGGCGCATATAGCCAATGGCTGCGAGCGATTTTGGAAAAGAGTAAATATTTTAATCTCGATATCGAGGCAAGTAGAATTGTTGGCGCCGTTAGGGTGCTTCAGAATGAAAGTCATCGAGTTAGGTTTAAGAGATTGGTCGATAACATCGTATCGATAGACGCTCGATTTCAGAGAGTCGCAGTCGACATATTCGTTCAAGACCTTATTAATTCGCAGCGCCTTCGAGGCAAAGCGGCGCATAGCGATATTGATCTTAAAAATAGTGATGATATTGACGAAGTCGCACGTGCTATTTATGCAGTGGAGGCTCTATGCATCCAGCTGACAATGCTTGAACTGCCTTGGTCCGACACGGCGAGAGCGAGATTAGTTGGTCATAAGGCTTTTCAAGCTTATCTGAATTTGAGATAAATTTCTGAACTAATGTGCAGTTTTTGGAATCTGTCGCCCTTGTTAGTATCTGGGTTCTACGTGTTTGTCATGGCATGATGTGGCTCAGGCTGCGGAGTAGGCGTGACCGTCCGCTCAGGACTCTTTTCGAGGCCTTCCCCGACGCGGTTCCGTCACCCCATTGCGATCCAGATCGCCCGTGGATCATCCTCTTCCCCGAGGACAGCCAAACCCGGCATCAGATTTCCGCCCCGGGCTCTACCTGCGGCCACAAAGGGTTCACCCCAAGCCCAGCAGCCCGCATCCTGGCTTCTCGCAACGTGACCGGCCGAAAATCCCACTGATCAACTCCGATATTGACACAGTTTCGCGTGCCCGGAAAATTCTGGTGGACGTGGCCGAACAGCTGGATTGAACCGTGCCGAGCCCCGGGCCATGTCAACATTGGGTAATGGCAGAGCACGGTTCTGCTGCCCTGATCGTTCACTTCCAACAGATCATGTACCGACGACCAATCGTTCAGGCGGCGGATCCAAGGTTTGTCATGATTTCCGGCGATCAAGTGCTTTCGACCAGGGATCGATGCAAGCATTTCGGACAGCCGATCTGCCATGTTGACATGGCATACTGCGAGGTCACCCAGGATCCATAGATCGTCGTCGTCACTGACAGTTGATTGATAATTATGCAAAATTTCACGATTCATCTCGTCGACGGTTTGAAACGGCCGCTTGCAGAATTTCAGGATGTTCTCATGGAAGAAATGCGGATCAGCGGTATAGAAGTTCATGATATTCCATAAGCTTAATGTCATTCGAGGTTTTGAAGGTCGATCAATCCTCGCCGCAATATCAGTGCTTCATCATCCGGGGAGACCTGATCCGGGTATCCGATCGACACGTTCCTTACGAGGGTTCGGCCGACCATGATTTCCGAAGGGTAGTGGGTGTGACCGAACAACCAGGCGTCTGGCTGATGACGCTGAATCAGGTCGGTCAGGTCCGAGCCGTAGATCGGGTCAAGTTCGTCTGGCGTTGCGCTGATCAACTGCGGATGCGGACAATGATGCGTGACGACCACCGTCGGTCCGAGATGGGACTCGGACAGCCGGGTTTCGAGCCATGATCGATGATCCTGATGAATTGCGGCTGTCTCGTATGGCCTGATGCGGCGGTAGCTGGCGCCTGCGTTGCGGATGTAGCGGTAGTCGTTCATGCGGGATTTCGCGATTGCTTGCGAGGCTGCGACGTCGCCATGCAACGCAAAGTCGGTCCAGAGTGTGCAACACAGAAAACGGGTTTTCCGGATGACGACCTCGGCCTTCTGTGCGAAATTGGCCCCTTCCTCGACCGCAACCTGAGCAAGACGATCATCGCCATCGAGGTTGAAGTCATAATAATCGTGGTTCCCAGGCAAGATGTGAATCCGCCCGGGATCGATGTATCGAGCGAGGTGCCGGATCGCGTATTTCCAGCGGACTCTGGGCTTATTCGTTAAATCGCCAGCAACGATCACTGCATCGATTCCAGCCCATTCGGCCGCAGACAGCCCCGCAAACGGGTCTCGGCCGGCCTCTGACCACATATCCAGATGAAGATCTCCGACAATCAGGACTTTCATGCTTTACCCATCCTTTCCATCGAACATCAGCCGAACTCGACAATTTGCATGCGGGGGCTGATCTTGCGCTCATATTGCCATTCGAAAAATGTCATCCGAGACTGGCCCCCCAATCTATAATATCTGTTCCACGTTCGGGCCCATCCCAACTCGGGCTGGATCTGCAAAAGAAGCGACGTCCGTGCCCGACCGCCGTCGCGGATATGTGGGTGTCCAGTGACAATTCCAATCATGACGACGGTGTCGCAGTCGCGGATTGCGCACCAATCGTTGAGTTCCGGAGCCCTTTCCAGATCATCTGGCCCGGGGGCAACATTTGTCAGCGTTTCGAGATGGTCCAGAAACGCGGCGATGCGTTCTTTTTCCGGGGTATCTCTTATGAACTTGAGCAGACAGAAGTCTGAAAAGAGTTCCCGCAATC
>JAIUNA010000077.1 GCA_022565265.1 Roseinatronobacter sp.
CATGACGGGCAGCTATGTGGGGGGTGGGGACATTGGAGAAGCGCGCCAAGCGCGGAACCAAGGGCGAAGCCCGCCGCGCATCGCTGGGCCGCCCCCCGGCACAGCGATTTGGCTGCAACCTGCGCATAGCCTATATTTCATTCGGACTTGGCCAATATAAACCGCTTAGCCCCGCTGATGGATCGCCGCACCGCGGCCCAGCAATGCGCGGCTTTGCGAATGTCCCCTTATGGCTCAAACCTGCCTCTTGGGTGTCTTGTACGAGGTGCAGAACCTTACACCAGCACCCCCGCCAGCGAGTTTGGCCCGCTCTCCACTATCCGCACGCGGCCGATATCGCCCAGCTGCGCGCGCGGATCTGTACCATGGCCGGCCTCCAGATATTCGGATTTCCCCACCAGCTGCCCACCCATCCGCCCCGGGTTTTCCAGCAAAACCGAAACTTCGCGCCCGTCCATTGCTTCCGGTATCTCGCGCTGTTGCTCGGCAAGCAGCGCCTGCAACCGTGCCAGCCTGTCCGAGGCCACATCATCACTCACCCCGGCACGCTCTGCCGCCGGTGTGCCGGGGCGGGCGGAATATTTGAAACTATAGGCCTGCCCATAGCCCACCGCCCGCACAAGCGCGAGCGTGTCTTGGAAATCTGCCTCAGTCTCTCCGGGAAAGCCCACGATAAAATCACCCGACAACAGCAAATCGGGCCGCGCCGCGCGCAATCGGTCAATCACGCGCAGATAGTCTGCCGCCGTGTGTTTGCGGTTCATGGCCTTCAAAATACGGTCACTGCCTGATTGCACCGGCAGGTGCAGATAGGGCATGAGCTTTGGCTCGTCCCCATGGGCCGCAATCAGATCGTCTTCCATGTCATTGGGGTGCGAGGTGGTGAAACGAATGCGCTTCAGCCCCTCAATCCGGGCCAATTCGCGGATCAGCCGCGCAAGGCCCCAAACCCCGCCCACCCCATCGCCGTGATAGGCATTCACATTCTGCCCCAGAAGCGTGATCTCGCGCACGCCGCGCGCAACAAGATCCTCGGCCTCTGCCAGAACCCGCGCGACAGGGCGCGACACTTCCGCCCCGCGCGTATAGGGCACAACGCAAAAGGCGCAAAATTTATCGCAGCCTTCCTGCACTGTCAGAAAGGCCGATGGGCCGCGCATGGCGCGCGGGCCTTTGGGCAGGTGGTCAAACTTGTCCTCTTCGGGGAAATCGGTATCCACCGCGCGCCCACCCGCGCGCACAGCCGCCTCCATCGCGGGCAAGCGGTGATAGGTTTGCGGCCCCACAACCAGATCCACCAGCGGTTGGCGGCGCATGATCTCTGCACCCTCGGCCTGCGCCACGCAGCCTGCCACCCCGATTTTCAGATCGGGATTGGCTGCTTTCAGCGCCTTGAACCGCCCCAATTCGGAATATACCTTTTCCGCCGCCTTCTCGCGGATATGGCAGGTATTGAGCAAGATCATATCCGCATCATCGGCGCTTTGCGTCGTGACATAGCCAGACGCGCCCAAGGCTTCGGCCATGCGCTCGCTGTCATAGACATTCATCTGGCAGCCATATGTCTTGATGAATAGCTTCTTTGGCTCGGCCATTCGCTCTCTCGCGCAACAGGGTGGATCAGCCGCTCACATAACCGCGCTTTGGGCGCGGGGCAAGCTTAGCCCCGCCAGAATGGGCAGATGATCAGATGCCTTGCGCGCCAAAACACTGTCATGGGTGCGCAAATCCCGCAATTCGGCCTGCCTGCAACCGATGATGCGATCCAGGGGCAGCACAGGCAGTTGCGCGGGAAAGCTGGGAATGGTGCGCGCCGAACGCTTCACCGCGCGCAATTCGCGCCGCAGCGGCATAAGCGAGCACCCCGCCCCCAGGCGCCATTCGTTGAAATCCCCCATCACCAATGTGGGCCGCCCATCGCCCCCCATGATCTCTTGCGACAGAAACCGCGCCTGCAATAGCCGCGACTGATGCAAAAGCCCCAGATGCGCTGCGATAATGCGCAAGGGCTGGCCCTGCATGCGGATATCGGCCACGATTGCGCCCCGCGGCTCCAACCCCGGCAAGGTGACAGCGCGCGCCTGCTCCACCTCTGCGCCGCGCAGCAAGAGCAGATTGCCATGCCAGCCATGCGCCTGCGCGCCAAGCCTGTCTGTCAGCGCAACAGGTTCCAACCCCGTTTCCGCGCGCAAGAGACTGGCATCAAGCACCCCTTTGCGATCCCCGAACCGACGATCCACCTCTTGCAACGCCACAATATCCGCACCGATTTCGGCAATCACCCGTACCGTGCGCGCCGGATCGCGCCGCATATCGGTTCCGACAGCCTTGTGAATATTATAGGAACTGACAATAAGCTCTGACATGGGCCTTTTTTGTTCGGGCTTGCGGATCGGGCGATGGTGGTTGTCTTTACTATGTGGGTTCCGGCGCGGTTCTACAATATACGCAAGCGCTCAAAGAATTGTTAAGGGCTGGGGTGATGCGAAACGAAGCAGTGGATGCGCTTGTAATCGGGGCCGGGCCGGCGGGGCTGATGGCCGCCGAAGTGCTGGGGCAGGCGGGCCGGCGTGTTGTGATCTGC
Organism: Roseinatronobacter sp.; assembly: GCA_022565265.1. Taxonomy (GTDB): domain Bacteria; phylum Pseudomonadota; class Alphaproteobacteria; order Rhodobacterales; family Rhodobacteraceae; genus Roseinatronobacter. Next base: position 2,585 of record JAIUNA010000077.1, read on the forward strand.
GAGGCCAAGCCTTCACCCGCCCGCAAATTCCTGATGGCGGGAAAATCCGGGCTGAATCTGCTCAATTCCGCCCCCCTGCCCGCCCAGATCGCGCAATACGCGCAAGGGGCGGATTGGCTGGCCCCCATGCTGGGCAGCTTTGGCCCACCCCAGATTGCCGCATGGGCCGAAGGGCTGGGGCAAGAGCTGTTCACAGGCTCATCAGGGCGAATATTCCCGCGTGCGATGAAAGCCTCGCCGCTGTTGCGCGCATGGCTGGCCCGGCTGGAGGGCTTGGGCGTCACGTTACGGCGCGGCTGGCGCTGGCAGGGTGGCAGTTTTGATTTTGCCACCCCAGATGGCGCGCGCAGCCTTGCGCCGCGTGTAACCGTGCTGGCGCTTGGCGGCGCAAGCTGGGCAAGGCTTGGCTCTGACGGGGCATGGGCCGCCGATCTGGCAGCGCGCGGCGTGGCGCTTGCCCCTTTCCAACCGGCCAATATGGGCTTTCAGGTAGCATGGTCGCCCCATATGGTGGCCTATTTCGGCCAGCCACTGAAAGGCTGCGCATTGGCGGCAGGGCCGAAGCACTTGCGCGCAGAATGCGTGATCTCTGCGCGCGGGATCGAAGGCGGCGGGATTTACGCACTTTCGCATCTGCTGCTGGCCGGGGCAGCCTTCGAGATTGATCTTTTCCCAGATCTGACCATCGCAGAAATTGCGGCGCGACTGGAACGCCAGCCGCGCAAACTGTCCCTTACCAACCGCCTGCGCCGCGCGCTGGCGTTGCAAGGGGTGCGGCTGGCGCTGGTGCTGGAATGCGCACGCCCCCTGCCGCAACCGCCGCAGGAACTGGCCGCAGCCCTGAAAGCCCTGCGCCCGCCCCTGCTTGGCCCCCGCCCGATGGATGAGGCGATTTCCACGGCAGGCGGCATTGCACAGAGCGCCTGTGACGGGGGGCTTATGCTGCGCGACTGGCCGGGCGTGTTCGTGGCAGGCGAGATGCTGGATTGGTCTGCCCCAACGGGCGGCTATCTGCTGACAGCCTGCCTTGCAACAGGCCATTGGGCGGGCGAACATGCGGCGCGCTGGCAGGGCTGATAGAATAGTCGGCGCGCACCCACGGCAAAGCAATTTCCCGCAGCGCGCGCTGGCTTCAGCGCAATTTCACAGCTTGCCACTAGGCTTTGCATCTATCCCCCAGATGCAACCCAAGGTGGCCCATGTCCGAATTCTCCGCGCGTTTGACCCTGCCTTTCCTGCAAGCCGCGCAGGCCCAAAAGCATGTCACCCTAAACGAGGCGCTGGAGCGGCTGGATATGCTGGTGCAACTGAGCGTGATGGGGTTTGACGCAATCACCCCTCCGATTGCGGTGGAAGAGGGGCAAATCTGGGCGCTGGCCCCTGCGCCAACGGGCGATTGGGCGGGCGAAGGCGGCAAGCTGGCCATGCGCAGCGGTACGGGCTGGCTGTTTGTCACGCCGCGTCAGGGGTGGCTGGCCAGCTTTGGAACAGAGCTGCGCATCCATGATGGGACAGGCTGGGCCAGCGCTGCGATCGGGCCATTGCAAAACCTGCAAGGGGTCGGGATTGGGGCCAGCCATGACGCCAACACTCCTTTGGCCGTCGCCGGGCCGGGCAGCCTTTTCACCCATACAGGCGCAGGCCATCAGGTGAAGATCAACAAATCCAGCGTGGCCGATACAGCCAGCATGCTGTTTCAGACAGATTGGTCAGGCCGGGCCGAAATTGGCACGACAGGCAATGACGCGCTGTCTTTCAAAGTCTCTGCCGATGGCGCGCTTTGGCATGAGGGGTTGGTACTGGACAATGCGACCGGCATGGCCGCAGCGCCCAACGGCCTGTCAGTACAGGGCCAGAACGTGGTGCATCTGGGCAATATGGTGGGAATTGTCAGCCAAAGCGCAGGCCAGCCCAATGGCGCAGTGCTGGAACAGGGCGAAACGGCACAGGGCAGCTATCTGCGTCTGGCCGATGGTACGCAACTGTGCCAAGTGGTTCTGAACGCTGGCAATCCGACAGCCTTGGGGGCTGGCAGTTTCGCAAACCCCTACCGAACTGCGCCGCAAAGCTGGGCATTCCCCATGGCCTTTGCCAGCCCGCCCCTTGTGATCGGGCATGCCAGCACCCCAAGCGCAGATGAAAATGACCGCCGCATGCTGTTTTGCAGCAACACCATCAGCGCCACTACGGCTGAAGGGCTGCACGCCGCGCGCATGTCCAGCACTGCGGGAACAGCGGATTGCATCCTTTCGGTGTTGGCGATCGGCCGCTGGATCTAGTTGGCTACCTGATGACGGTTTGCGCAGATTGCAGAGATTGGAGGAGAGCACCAAGCGCACAGCCAAGGCCCAAGGCCGCCGCGCATCGCTGGGCCGCCCTTTGGCACAGGCCTTGCAAAAAAAACCTCACATTTTGGCGCTGGCTGCCGTTTCCCGAATTACTGAGCAAGAAAATACCAGTGAGGGCCGCGATGAATCTGCAATTTGCACGGGAACAATATCGGCGCCACAGCCAGCCCGACGCAACAGTCCCCGATGATGCCCATGCGATCATCGCACTTGTCATGGAAGAGTTGCAGGGCGCATTGCAGCGTCTGTGCATTGCCAGCGAGAATCAGGCAGCTTTGCCGACTGACGCCATGGTCAAATCCATGTCGGCGCTCTACATCCTGCAATCAAGTTTGGACATGGACAGCGACACGGAAATCGCCGTGCCGCTTTTTCAGGTCTATGAATATTGCCGCCAACAAGTAATGGCTGCTTTCCGCAAGGAAGAGGGCCATGCCGAAGGCTTGGGCAAAGCGCGCGATTTCATAGCCAGCCTGAAAGAGGCCTGGGGGCAGATGGACAAGACAGCGTTCGCCGCCAAACCCGCGCCCGCCGCCGCCCCGGCACCCTGATTTGTGACGCGCGCAGGCAATCGGGGGGCTGCGCGCCCATTTAATGCGCGCAGAGCCTTCTGATACCAAGGGCACTAGAGTTGCGATGCCATGGCCAGCACCACCTACACGCTCTGCGACACGGGCGCGTCTCTGCCCCCCGCATCTCCGATCCGTGCATGGACAATTGCCCCGGTGCACCTGTGCAAACCCAGCCCTGCGGCGCTAAGCGCGGTTGCAAGTGCAAGACAGAAAACCCGGCCAGAGGCAGGCAAAAATCTTGCACCCTCTCAGCGCCGAAAACGCCAACACCACTGCCAAACGCCACCCGCCCGGATGCTTCAGTCCCGATTCTGGGGCAAATGCTGAACCTTCAAAGCCGGCCCCCAAAAAGCGGTTCTCGTCTGCGCGGCCTGCTGGACGGTGAGAAACAGCGCGCCATGACAGGGATATTGCGACAGAGTCTCACAAAAAACCAAAATGCTTTGGCCCATGCAAGGCCGGGTCGCAGAACCAACCCTGCCCCTGCCCCCGGATTGTGACCAAATTTTGGAGGAGCGCACAACATGCGACATGCGCCGGGATCACATGGCAGACGCGGGGCTGGGCGCGCGCCTCGAAAACCTGACACTCTGCCTGCCCCAAACGCGCATGGGCTTTGCCCGGCAGCACTTAGAGTATCGCGTTCATTCGCATTCGCGCGACCCACTCTAACCTTAAGTGGTCGCATGTCTTTTAGCGCAAAACCGGTTTCCACTTTTGCGTGACATGATCTAGCGCAGATAATCGAACAGTGATCTGCCCGTAATCTTCACAAAGCTTTGCTGTGCTGCCTGCTGGTTGAGAAGCAATGTCTGCAAGCGCGTGATCGCTTCGGCCACATTCACATCTTGCAGCCGCGATATGGCCTTGTCCAGCGTCAGGCGTGTATCTGCGATACGCTCTATCCGGCTGTCCAGCGCCTTGCCCATCGCCCCGATCGCCGCGCGCATTTCGGCCATATGCTCTACCGTGTCCGATGCCCGGCCAATCAGCGTGGCCGATGCCAGATGCGCGGGGCGCAAAGCGACCGGGGCGTGCATGATGTGATCTGTATCCGTAATCTGTGCAAGGGTCAGAAGGGGGCGGCGCGCAAGCCCTTCTTCGGGGCCTGTCTGGTTGGACACATGCATCATACCTGCCGCAAGCAGCCTGATCCCGACACCATCGGCCATTGCCTGGGCCTGAATGCCAGTATCGGCGCTGGCCGCATTGATGGCAGCAACCTGCGCAGCCTGCCCACCGGCCCCAAGGGTAAGCGCGATATCAGCGCGTCCCTCTGGCCCTTCCAGCGTGACTGTGATCGTATCACCCGCACCCGCGCCGCCGACCGAGGGTGCCAGTTCCAGCCGCGCGTAAGACAGCGCCTGTACAGTGTCACGCGCAGAGAGCACAGGTTCAGACAAGCCGCGCACCAGATCATCCAGCAAGGCGAAAATGCTGTCCTGCCCCTCTCCGAACACGCGGGTTCCGGGCAAGGCGGTTGTCAGTTTCGCTTGCCCGCCCATCTGCACCACTGTCGCTGCGGTATCACCCTGATAACTGACACCTTCAGGCCCAAGCACAAAAGCAGGCCCCGGAGCCGTGCCCGAAAACAGTGGGCGGCCTTGGGGATCTGTGGCATTGGCATTGGACAAAAGCGAATTGCGCAGCGTTTCCGCTTGCACCCGCAGCGCGGCATGCGCCTCGCGGGTAAGCGTGTCATTGGCGGCCTGCAAGCTGATAAGATACAGTTCCCGCACCCCGTCGGCCACCTCTGTCAGCGCGGCATCGGCAAGCGCAAGACGATCGGCAGCCGTACGCCCAATCACAGTTTGCGTGGCCATATCTGATTGCAGATCGCGCAGCGCGGCCAGCTCCATCGCGCGCGCAGGATCAGCCGAGACACGGGGATCACGCAGGCCAGAGGAAAGCTGTTCCTGCAAATCCGCGATCTCACGATCCTGACGGATGAAGCCGTGAATGGCCTGCTGGGTGAAAAGGGCATCTGTAATCATCACTCACTCCGTCAGATCATGCGCAAAAGCGTTTCAAACAGGCTGCGCGCGATTGAAAGCGCCTGCGCCGAGGCCTGATAGGATTGCTGCAACTGCGCCATGCGCGCGGCCTCGACATCCAGATTGACCCCGCCCAGCGCGGCCTCGTCGCGTTCGGCGCTTTCAAGCCGGGCCTGCGCAGTGGCATGGGCGCGCTGCGCTGCCGCCGTGCGTGTGCCCAGATCGCCTTGCACGCGCGCCAATTGATCCAGCATGCCCAGCGCGCCACCTTCGCCGCGCCGTTGCCCGGCCATGGCCTGCGCCACATCGCCATTGCCAGAGGCGGCGCCCGTGGGGCGCAGGGTAAACCTGTCACCGGCCTGCGCCGCGCCGACAAGTTGAAAATCCAGCCCCATCATGCTTACCCGTCCATCCGCGCCCAGAGTGGCAGTTGCAAGAACCGCGCCATCGGGCACCGCTTGCAGCGCAACCTCACCTGTTGCCGGATCGGTGACAACAAAATCCAACGGTGGCGGCGCCGGGCTGCCTGCGGGGCGGCCAAATTCCAGCCGTGCGCTGCCAGATGTGCCGGGGGCGGGTGCAACTGTAATCTCTGCCGAAGCAGCCAGCATGCGCGGGTCTGACAACGCCACCCGCAAATCCAGAGCGCGCCCCGTCACCGGAGCAAGCACGACCCGGTCACCATCGCGGGCGGGGCCTGCCAGATCGACAGTCAGCCCCGGCAAAAGCAACCTGTCGCGCCCGCTGGCCAGCAAGGTGCCATCGCTGTCGCGGGCCTGCCATTCGGCAAGGCTGGCATCAAACACAATCTCTAGCGGCCCCTGCGCTGCCTGCGTATCTCCCAGCCGGATTTGTACCTGCACCTGCCCTGCATTCGTGGCTGCCGGGGTGGCTGTCCAGCCATCAAGGCGGAACAGATCCTGCCCCGGCTGGCCGTCAATATCCACGCCGGCGCGGTGCAGCTGATTCAATCCTTCAGCCAGATTGCGCGCCAATTGGTCAAATTCCTGCCGCGCCATATCAATCGCGCCAACCCCCATTGCCAGCCCCCCCAGCCGCCCAGCGCTGAGCAGCCGTGTTTCGCGCTGGCTGCCATCAGGCGCGGTGATATGCAGCGTCACCTGATCGGGGGCGGTGATGCTCAGCCGGGCGGGGCCAGCGCGATCCAGCAAAAGCGGCCCGGCATCTGACCCAAGCCGAATTTCAGGGCGGCCATCCTCGCCCAGCGAAACAGCAATGGGCAATTCACGCGCCAGATCGGCCAGAAGCGCATCGCGCCTGTCGGCCAAGGGGTGATGCCCTTCTGTCTGGCGCGCGCCCAATTGGCCAATCTGTTGGCTAACCTGATGCAGATCGGCCAGCAAACCCTGAGCGCGTGCGGCAGATAACTCTGCCTGTGCCACTGTTTCGGCGCGCAACTGTAGAAAACCGTCGGCAATCTCGGCTATTCCATCCGCCAGGGCCTGCGCGCCGCGCAGGGCCTGTGTTCGGGTTGTCATATCCGCCGGACTGGCGGCAAGCCGCGCAAGACCGTCGAAAAACCCGCGCATCGTGCCATCCAGACCGGTTTCGCCGGGGATCAGCTGCGTCTCGATCCGTTCGGCCACGGCCTGATGTGCCATGGCAGATGCCTGCGCACTGGCAGCGGTGCGGCCACGTTCGGCCAGCAGATGATCGAAGGCGCGGCGAATTTCGGTCACGCTTACACCCTGCCCGCCAGTGGGCAGGGTTTGCGGTGTTGTTTGCGCGCCAGCCGCTGTCACTGTTGCAACAGAGCGGCGGCGATAGCCCTCTGTATTCACATTCGCCACATTCTCGGCGGTGATGGCAAGCGCTGTGCGGCTGGCCAGTACACCGCTCCGGGCGATATTCATCATGTCGCTCATGGGTTACTCCGCCTTCGGGCCGAACTGGCGCAAGATGGCTGCCGCCACTCCCAGCCCCGCCTGCCCCGCCGCGTGCTGCGCCAGATGCCTGTCCAGCATGTCTTGCGCCATGCTCACCGCTTGCGACCCTGTCAGATCATCGCCCGGCAAACTGGCCCGCCCCCCTTTCAGCAACTCTGCCAGAAACAGCGATTCAAACCCTTCTGCCGCCGCGCGCAGATCCGCCGGGGCCGGGGTGTTGGTGGTGCGCAATTCCGGCAAAGGCCGCGTGGCAAGAGGCGGGATATCCATCGCAAGCCCCCTCAGATGATCATCAGCTCGGCGCGCAAGGCCCCGGCCTGCCGCAGCGCTTCCAGAATGGCCACCAGATCGGACGGGCTGGCCCCCACTGCATTGATCGCATCCACCAGCGACGACAGCGACACACCGGGATCGAAAACAAAGGCGCGCGCGGGTTCTTGATTGACGTCGATCTGGGTGTCGGGCGTGACCACGGCCTCGCCCGGCACGACAACCGCGCCATTGCCCCCCGCAACCACTGTTGCTGCCTGATTGACGTTGAAATCCTCGTTCACCCGCACCGTAAGCGAGCCATGCGTGACCGCTGCCGGGGTAACGCGAACATTGCCCCCAATCACCACTGTCCCGGTGCGCGAATTGACCACAACGCGCGCAGGCGGTGTATCGGGTGTGACTGCGATATTCTCCAGCATCCCCAGAAAACTGACGCGCGCGCCCGCATTCGCCGGCGCACGTACCCGGATGGTAGAGCCATCAATAGCCATGGCCGTGCCCGCGCCAAAGGTGGCATTTATCGCTACCTCCGCTGCCGCTGCGGTGGAGAAATCGGCGCGGTGCAGGTTGATCAGAACATAATCGCCCTCCATGAGGGGGGTATCCACCACGCGCTCGACCGTCGCGCCACCGGGAATGCGCCCGACAGTGGGGATATTGACCGTCAGGAAAGAGCCGTCATTGCCACCAACGCCCAGCCCCCCTACCACAAGATTGCCCTGCGCAATGGCATAAATCTCGCCATCTGCGCCCAGAAGCGGTGTCATCAACAGCGTGCCACCCTGCAAGGATTTCGCGCTGCCAACGGTCGAGACAGTAACATCGAGCGCTTGGCCCTCTTTCATGAATGGCCCCAGATCGGCTGTAACCATCACCGCGGCCGCGTTACGTGCATTCAGATCACGCGCACTTACCTGCAACCCAAGCCGCGAGATCAGCGATTCCAGCGATTGCAGCGTCAGCCCGCTATTGCCATCACCACTGCCTGACAGACCCACAACAATGCCATAGCCCACAAGCTGATTGATCCGCACACCATATACCCAGGCCAGATCCTTCAGCCTGTCGGCAAGCGCAATGCCGGGAATGATGCATAGGCACGCCATAAGAACCACGCGCCCGATCATAGCGGATTCACCACAGCCAGCGCACGCGACAGCCAGCCCTGTCGCCCGGTATCTGCCACATCCCCCGCACCGATATAGCGGATATCGGCATGGGCCAGCCTGTCGGATGTAACCACATTATCCGGCCCGATATCTTCTGGCCGCACCACCCCACTCAGGCGCACATATTCCGCGCCATTGTTCAACGTCAGCCGCTTTTGGCCAATGACCTCCAGATGCCCATTCGGCAAGACACGCGCGACAGAGACACTCAGCCGCCCTGTCAGCGAATTGGATTGCGAGGCAGCCCCCCGGCCAGAAAAGCTTTGCCGCGTTGAACTGCCAAAATCGCCAGAGGCCAGCCCCCCCGGCAGGATGGACGGCAATTCAACCTCGAAACTGGAATTGCGGCCAGAACTTGCGGATTGGGATTTGCTGGCCTGAAACCGCTCTACGAATTGTACGGTCAACACATCGCCCACATTGCGCGCGCGGCGATCATTCACAAACAGGCCGCGCGCATCATCATGGAAAATCCCCCCCGAAGCCCGCGCAGCAACAGGCAGTGTTTCGTGATAGAGAGGCGCATAATCAAGGCCAGCCTTGTCTTCCAGATAGGTCGAGCATGCAGCCAGAGGGAAAAGCAGGATCAAAGGGCGCAACATGTCACCTCACAATCTATTTGCCAGATATTTCAACATCTCATCCGAGCCGGAAATCGAGCGCGAATTGATCTCATAGGCGCGCTGGGTTTCGATCATATCAACCAGTTCTTGCACCACATTCACATTCGAGCCTTCGAGCGCGCCCTGCACCAGCTTGCCCATGCCATCCACCATGGGGGGGCCGACAACCGCCTCGCCAGAGGCAGGAGTTTCAAGCAGCATATTTTCACCAATAGGGGCCAGCCCGCGCGGATTGGCAAAGCTGGCCAATTGGATCTGGCCTACCTCCTGCGCCTCTACATCGCCGGGCAAGGTAACACTCACAATCCCGTCGCCAGAGATATTGATGGCCAGCGCATCGGGGGGAATGTTGATTTCAGGTTCCAGCACATAGCCGCTA
>JAIUNA010000078.1 GCA_022565265.1 Roseinatronobacter sp.
GCTCTATGCCCGCACCTCGATCGAACCCGATCCCCCTCTCGGGGTTGCTCTGGAAGCAGAGGAGCTGACATTCTTTCCCTTTCTATACTGGCCAATTACAGTGAACACGCCCATCCCCTCGGATGCCGCCTATGGGAAGCTGAACCGCTATCTGCGCGGCGGCGGGATGATCCTGTTCGATACCCGCGATGCCGAACTTGCGGGCCTTACGCGCACCACGCCAGAGGCCCGCCGCCTGCAAGCCATTGCCCGCCCGCTGGATATTCCGCCCCTCGAACCTGTGCCCGATGATCACGTTCTGACCCGCACCTTCTACCTGTTGCAGGAATTTCCGGGCCGTCACTCAGGCCGCGAAGTCTGGGTGGAAGCCGCACCCCCAGATGCCGAACGCGCCGAGGGAATGCCCTTTCGCAACCTCAATGATGGTGTCACACCTGTCATCATCGGCGGGCATGACTGGGCCGCCGCTTGGGCCGTGGACGAGGCAGGCCGCCCGCTTGTGCGTCTGGGCATGGGGGTTGGTGGCGAGCAGCAACGCGAAATGGCCTATCGCTTCGGGGTGAACCTTATAACCCATGTGCTGACAGGCAATTACAAATCCGATCAGGTGCATGTGCCCGCCCTGCTGGAAAGGCTGGGCCAATGATAAACGGTTGGGACAATATTGTGTTTCTTCCCCGGCTGGAATGGCCGATTCTATGGGCCATTGCCGGGATTGCTGCGCTGTTGGTGGGGATTGCGCTGTGGCAAGGCTTGCGCGGCTGGTGGCTACGCGGGCTGGCGGCATTGGCACTGCTGGCCGCGCTGGCAAATCCCGTCTTGCAATCGCAAGAGCGTGACAGCCTGAGCGATATTGCGCTTGTGGTGGTCGATGAAACAGCCTCGAACCTGCTTGGCACGCGCGCAGCCCAGACAGAGGCCGCACGCTCCCACCTGCAAGCAGAGCTGGAGCGCCTTGGCGGGATAGAAACACGCATCGTCACCCTGCCCGATGGCGCGCGCAATGCGGGAACCGAATTCAACACGGCCTTGGCAGAGGCTCTGGCCGATCTGCCGCGTGACAGGCTGGCAGGTGTCTTTGCCATTACAGATGGGCAGGTGCATGATGCACCCTTGCCCGTACCCCTGCCCGCCCCCTTTCATATCTTGCAAACCGGAGAGGCGCGCGATTGGGACAGGCGGCTGATTATCCGCAATGCCCCCGCTTTCGCCATCCTCGGAGAGCCTGTCACCCTTTCGCTGCGTGTGGAGGATCAGGGCGCAGTTCCGGCGGGCCAAAGCCGCTTTGCCACATTGAACTACGCGCTCAATGGCGGCGAGATGATGCGCGCCATGGTCCCTGTGGGCGAGGATATGGAAATCTCGATCACACTGGATCGCGGCGGTATGAATGTGTTGCAATTTGAACTGGAAGAAGAGCCGGGCGAACTGACCACGCGCAACAATTCGGCCATTGTCCAAATCAACGGTGTGCGCGACAGGCTGTCGGTTCTTCTGGTATCGGGAGAGCCGAATTCCGGCCAGCGCACATGGCGCAACCTGCTGAAATCCGATCCGGCAGTGGATCTGGTGCATTTCACCATTTTGCGCCCGCCCGACCGCCATGATGGCGTGCCCGTCAATGAACTGTCGCTCATCGCCTTCCCCACGCGGGAATTGTTTGTGGAAAAGATTGACGAGTTTGACCTTATCATCTTCGATCGCTACCGCCGCCGGGGCATTTTGCCCAACAGCTATTTCGCCAATATCGCCCGCTATGTGGAAGAAGGCGGCGCGCTGCTGGTCGTGGGGGGGCCGGAACTGGCCAGCGCAGAAAGCATCTGGCGTTCTCCCTTGGGCGAAGTGTTTCCTGCACGCCCCACCGCGCGCGTCTTTGAAGAGGGCTTTCGCCCAATGGTTACGGAACTGGGCCAGCGCCACCCCGTTACCGCAGGGTTGGAAGGACTGGCCCCGCAGCTCGAAGATGGGCCGGGCTGGGGCCGCTGGTTCCGCCAGATAGAGTTGGAGCCGATACAGGGGCAAACCGTGATGTCGGGGGTGGAGGGCCGCCCGCTTCTGATGCTGGATCGTGTGGGTGATGGGCGCATGGCGCTTCTTGCCTCGGATCAGACATGGCTTTGGGATCGCGGCTTTGAAGGGGGGGGGCCACAGTTGGAACTTCTGCGCAGGCTGGCGCATTGGATGATGGGAGAGCCAGATCTGGAAGAAGAGACCCTGACAGCAACAGCAGAGGGCCAGCGCGTCAGCATTCTGCGCCGCAGCCTGAGCGATGATACAACACTGGTGACGGTCACCGGGCCAGACAGCGAAACCCTGACGCTGGAAATGGAGGAAGACGAGCCGGGCGTGTTCCGGGCCGAATTTGACGCGCCCGAAATCGGCCTGTACCGGCTAAGTGATGGGGTATTGGACAGTGTCATTGCGCTTGGCCCTTCAGCCCCGCGCGAGTTTGAAGAAACGATTGCCACGGCAGAAAAGCTGCGCCCCTTGGTAACAAACACGCGCGGCGGGATCGTGCGGATCGAAGACGAACTGCCCGATCTGCGCCTTGTGCGCGAAGGGCGCGCCGCAGCCGGGCGCGGCTGGCTGGGCCTGACCCCGCGCGAGGCTTTTGTGACGCTGGAAATGCGCAGCGCGGCCCTGCTGCCCGGTTGGATATGGCTGTTGCTGGCGGCAGGCTTTGCCCTTGGCGCATGGCTGCGCGAGGGACGGCGGTAAAGAACCGGCGCATATAGCCTATACGGCAAAAAGGATGCATGACAGCATACACCCTGCAACCAGCTTATAAATCTTATGCGCCGGGGGCAGAGGCTGCTTGCCGCCGCGCATAAACCGGATACCGCGCACCGCATGCTGTGCCACCAGCCAAAAGCTTCGCGTCTTCCAAATGTCATGTATCAGAGAAGGCAATTCTGCCGGAACAAGACGAGTTGGCAAAGCATGCAATACGGCGCAGCGCGCCGCTTAACCCGGCTTTGTGCGATGATCAGCAGTAAACGACTGTGCGGCTCTGCGGGGTGTGCAGACAATGGGGAAAGCCAAACATTTCTGACTGAATAGCTAAGCGGTTTATGCTGGCCAAGTCCGAACGAAATCATAGCCAAGCATAGGTTGAATCCAGATGGCCATGCCGTAGGTATTCCGCTTCAAAGGGCTAAGCGCGCCGGGTTTCGTCCTTGCACCCGCGCTTGGTGCTCGACGCAACCGCCCCCTACCCGCTTCCGGCTGTCACCGATATCCTGTATTATGTGGCGCCCTAGCGCAGCCGCAAATCTGCCTGATCGCCTGTCCCCTCATCCGAGATGAAGCGCAGCGTATTGCCGTTTTGCAAGACAAGCTGGCAATTATAGGGATCACTCGATTGGCCGAATTGCAATGTGCGGCAGAAATATCCGTCCCGCCACTCCCAATTCCCGCCCACCTGCATGCCAAATCCACGGCCCGTGATCTGCCCCTCTGGCAGCACTTGCAGGCGTATCCCCAGCCGCGTCAATTCGCGCCCCTCGACCAAAGCGCGGAAATTTGCTTCATTTTCTACTGGCCTGAACTCGGCAAGGGCCGGGGTTGCAAGGCCCAGACAGGCAACCAGAAATGCGTAGCGCAATCGCATGATCCCTCTCTTTGCAAGTTACCCACTCTCTGGAGCGAAGCTAGACTGGCTGCGCCTCTTTTCAAGCCAACATCACCGCCGCGCGAGGGAATTACCTTAGCGCGCATGCTCAGAGGCAAGCCCAAGCACATCAAGCATCGAATATTCGCCCAGCGGCTGGGATTGCAACCATAATGCCGCCCGCAAGGCCCCGCGCGCGAATACCGCCCGGTCAGCGGCAACATGGCGCAGCACCAGCCGTTCTCCCGGCCCGGCAAAGATCACATCATGCTCGCCAATGTAATCCCCGCCCCGGATGGCGTGAAAGCCAATCGCACCGGGCACACGCGCGCCCGTGATCCCGTCGCGGCCACGATCGGCCACCGCCGCCAAAGCCACACTGCGCCCCTCGGCAGCAGCCTCGCCCAGCATCAGCGCTGTGCCAGAAGGCGCATCCACTTTGTGCCTGTGGTGTGCCTCGACAATCTCTATATCATATTCTTCGCCCAAGCTGGCCGCCACTTGTCGCGCCAAGGTGACAAGAAGATTGACCCCAAGGCTCATATTGCCCGCACGCACGATCCGGCCCTTGGCCCCTGCCCGCGCAATTGCGGCAAGATCAGTGTCAGAAAACCCCGTTGTGCCAATAACATGCGCAACACCCGCTTGCGCGGCCTTTTCGGCCAGCGCCACACTCACCGCAGGCGTGGTGAAATCTATGATCACATCCGAGCACGCAAGCGCGGCGTCCAGATCCTCACTCACCACCAGCCCGCGCGCGGCCCCGCCCATGGCCAAACCCAGATCCTGGCCCAGCCAGCCATGGCCCGCCCGCTCAATTGCGGCGCAGAGATGGGCATCACGGCTGTCATCCACCAAACGCACCAGCATTTGCCCCATCCGCCCAGAGGCCCCCATCACAGCTATTCTGACCATTTCTGCACCTCTTGCGCTCTCATTCACATTTTCGCGTCTGACTAACCAGACGCGCGGAAAATGGCAAAGCCTCGTTGCACGGGCGCGCAGATTGACCTAAGTGAGGGATATGGGACAAAAGCGCATCGAAACAGGCCAAGGGCCAACACAACGCCAGCTCCGCGTAGGAGAACTTATCCGCCGCACATTGTCAGATGTGCTGGCGCGGGGCGATGTGTTTGATCCCGATCTGTCGCGCACGGTTATTACTGTCAGCGAAGTGCGCACTTCGACCGATCTGAAAATCGCGACTGCCTATGTCATGCCGCTTGGCGGGCAGGGCCAGAAAGAAGCGCTGGCCGCGCTGCGGCGCAACAAGGCTGAATTGCGCCACCATGTCGCGCGCGCTCTGACACTGAAATACGCGCCCGATCTGCGCTTTCAGATTGATGAGAGTTTTGAGCGGATGGATGAAACCCGCAGATTGCTGCAAGACGCGCGCGTGCAACGCGACATCGCCTCTGGCGCCGAGGATGATGCGGATCGCAACTGACACCTGCCGGGATGGCACAACCTCGGCCAGCCTGCGCCGCGCCCCCTGCGCCGATGGTCTGCCCCGCGCCAATGCGGGCAAAATCCAGACTGTCTTGTCTCTCGCCGGGGCCATCATCCTGTTTCTGGGGCTTGGCGCGGCGGCACAAGCAGATTGTGTGCGCACCCAATACCAAGACAAGAGCTATACCCATTGCACCGCCAAGGCCGGAGATGACCTGCGCCTGTTTCTTTATGCCAATGAAACGCAGGTTTACGGGAATTTCCGCACATTGGACGAAGCCTTGGCGCGCGAGGGCAAGAAACTGGCCTTCGCCATGAATGGCAGCATGTACCACCCCGATCGCAGCCCGGTGGGCCTGTTCATCGAAGCCGGAGTCGAGCGCTCGCGGCTTGTCACACGGGAAGGGCCGGGCAATTTCGGGCTGCTGCCCAATGGGGTATTTTGCATCCAGCCTGCGCGCTTTGTGCTGATAGAGACGCTCAGCTTCGCCTCGGACAGGCCTGATTGCCACTATGCCGCGCAATCCGGGCCAATGCTGGTGATTGATGGCGTATTTCACCCCCGGTTCATAGCCGAATCTGACTCGCGCCTGATCCGCAATGGCGTGGGTGTCAGCGCCGATGGCACACGAGCGATTTTCGTGATTTCCAATTCGCCCGTCAATTTCTACGAATTTGCCGGGTTCTTCCGCGATTATCTGGGATTGCCACAGGCGCTGTACATCGATGGCAATATCTCGCGGCTGCATGCGCCGGGCTTGCGCCGGTCGGATTGGGGCACGCTTCTGGGGCCAATTGTCGGCAAGGTTGTTGACCTCACCGCGCCTTGAGATTAGCACGCCCACTCATTGTGCCACAATAGTGGCCAAGACAAGAGGTGAGGGGCAGATGGGACGCAAGCGCAAGGGCCGTGCAATTTCGGGCTGGCTGGTGGAGGACAAGCCCGCAGGCATCACCTCTACCGCCATTGTCAACAAAGTGCGTTGGGCGCTGGGGGCGCAAAAGGCGGGCCATGCCGGCACGCTTGATCCCGCTGCGACAGGGGTTTTGGCTGTGGCCTTGGGAGAGGCCACCAAAACCGTGCCCTATATCACCGATGCGCTGAAATGTTACCGCTTCATGGTGCGTCTGGGACAAGCAACCACCACAGATGACGCTGAAGGCGCGATCATCGCGCAATCAGAGGCGCGCCCGGATACTGCGCAGATAGAAGCGGCTCTCCCCCCCTTTCGGGGCGAGATTTCGCAAGTTCCACCGCAGTTTTCCGCCGTAAAGGTGGAAGGCGAGCGCGCCTATGACATTGCCCGCGCGGGCGAAGAGATGGAGCTTGCCGCCCGACCGCTATGGGTGGAAAAGCTGGACATCATCGCGCGCCCCGATCCCGACCATGTGGAACTGGAAATGGTCTGTGGCAAGGGCGGCTATGTGCGGTCTATCGCGCGCGATCTGGGCGCGGCTTTGGGCTGTCATGGCCATGTTGCATGGCTGCGCCGTGTCTGGTCTGGCCCCTTCAACGCCGAGGAGGGGATCACCCTTGCGCAGATAGACGCGCTGTCCCACAGCCCGGAATTGGAAACCTATTTGCGCCCGGTGGAAGCAGGCTTGGCCGATCTGCCCGAATTACCTGCCACGGCAGAGGGTGCGGCACGCTTGCGCAATGGCAATCCCGGCATGGTGCTAACTGCTTCTGTCGCATATGGGGACGAGGCTTGGGCCAGCTATCAGGGCCGCCCGGTGGCCGTGGGCATCTACAAGGCTGGCGAATTGCACCCCAGCCGCGTGTTCAATCTGGACTGATGGCAGCCCCGCTTGTCACCCGCAGCCATGTGAAAGGCGATGCGCCCTCGGTCGCTGTCTATTCGCCCTGCGAAAGCTATCGCTACCTGCTGACGCGCGCATGGGAACCGGGCGCGCGCCGGGCGCTGTTTGTCATGCTCAACCCCTCTACCGCGACAGAGGTGCAAAACGACCCCACGGTGGAACGCTGCGAAAGGCGCGCACGCGCTTTGGGCTTTGGCGCGTTCCGGGTGTGCAATATCTTCGCCTTTCGCGCCACCGATCCGCGCGTCATGCGCGCGGCCCCCGATCCTGTCGGGCCAGAAAATGATGCGGCCTTGCGCGAGAGCGCGGCTTGGGCAGATCAGATCATCTGTGCATGGGGCACGCATGGCGCACATCTGGAACGCGGGGCGGCCGTGGCACGGCTGTTGCACGCCACAGGCCGCCCGCTTTGGCATCTGGGGCTAACCCAATCGGGCCACCCCAAACACCCGCTTTATATCGGCTATCAGGTACAGCCTGTGCTTTGGGAAAACTCACGCTTCTGACAGCGCGACTTTCATATCCTTGACCTGATAAATCACTTCGCCATCGGCCTCGACAATGCCATCGGCAACCCCCATCGTCAGGCGACGGGTTTGCAGGGCCTTGGTGAAATCGACCTTATAAGTCAGCATCTTGCGCTCCGGGCGCACCATGCCTGTCAGTTTCACCTCGCCCACGCCCAGCGCATAGCCGCGCCCCTGCCAGCCGCGCCAGCCCAGATTGAAGCCCGTCAACTGCCACAGCCCATCCAGCCCCAGACAGCCCGGCATGATCGGATTGCCGGGAAAATGGCACTCAAAAAACCACAGATCGGGCGTGATATCAAATTCCGCCACCACATGACCCTTGCCATGCAACCCGCCATCGCCGGAAATTTCGGTGATCCTGTCCATCATCAACATGGGCGGCGCGGGCAGTTGCGCATTGCCGGGGCCGAACAATTCGCCGCGCGCACAGGCCAGCAGGGCCTCTTTGTCAAAAGAACTGGGAAAGCTGGACATAAGGATCTCCTCCAAGAGTTTTCCCCCTCTAGCATTGCGCTTTATCGGCTGACAAGCCCGCCAAATCTGGCGCGGAACCAAGTTGCGACTCATTTTCATTTGAAATCTGGCGCAATCCTGCTTTATATAGGCACATGATGGATCACAGTTTCGCCTCTCTCACGGATAACGCCCTGCAAACCGGCACGGCATGGCTTGCGCGTGCCAATGTGCGGCCCACCCGCCAGCGCACCTCTCTGGCTGCTTTGCTGGTAGGCGATGGGCAAGATCGCCATGTCACGGCAGAAGGGCTGTTTCTGGCCGCAAAATCCAGCGGCGAGGCCGTTTCACTGGCCACTGTCTACAACACACTGCGCGCCTTTTGCGATGCAGGCTTGATGAATGAGATTACCGTGGATGCCACGCGGTCTTATTTCGATACCTGCACAGAGGATCACCCGCATTATTTCTGGGAAGATACGCAGGAATTGACTGATGCGCCATCGGGCGAAGTTGCATTTTCGCGCCTGCCCGACCCGCCCGCAGGGGCAGAGATTGCGCGTGTGGATGTCGTAATCCGGCTGCGGCGCTGCTAGGCAGGGCGGCGCGCCAGCATCACAAGGTTTGACACGATCAAAACCGCAATCACGATCCCCCCGCCCATCAGCGCCCATGCGCCGGGGTTTTCACCGATCACATACCAAACCAGAAGCGGCGCAAACACGGCCTCCAGCAGAATAAGCAGGGCCACCTCGGCAGAGCTGAGATAGCGCGGCCCCAGCACCAACAGGCCGGCAGCCCCCGCAATAAACACTCCATGCGCCAGCATAAGGGGCCAGTACTGCGCCAAAGGTGCCAGCACATCCACAAAAAGCGCAATCACACAGGCCGACCCGACCAGCGAGACAGGGACAGCCGCAAGCATCGAATTCGCCCGCCCGCCCCGCACCGCCGTCAGGGCCGCGGCACACCTGGCCGCCACCCCAAGTGCCACAAGAGCGCCCTGCCAGCTTGCGCCCGCCGTCTCGTGAGAGCCGCGCAAGATCACGCCCAGGCCCACAAACACCCCCAGCATTGTCCAGACCATCCGCGCCGAAATCGGCTCTTTCAGCCATATCCGGCTGAATATGGCGGCGAAAACAGGCATTGCGGCCAGAATGAACACCACATTCGCCACGCTTGTCAGCGAGACAGCCAGCACGAAACCGGGTGCGGAAATGCCGTAAAACAGGATATAGGCCCAAGTCTGGCCCCCGGCCCGAAACACCGCCACCACAGCCCCCGGCCCGCGATACCAGATCACAAAGGCCAGCACCAGCCCGCCTGCAAATATCCCGCGCCAAAAAGCGATGACAAGCGGCTCTGCCATGATCAGGCGCACGAACAGCGCGTCGGGAACCAGCAGCAAACCCCCCAGCACTGTCAATCCCACCCCCCGAAGATGATCCGACATGCCTGCTTGCCCCTCTGCGACTGGATTTCGGCGCTGTGCGGCGCGCGGGGCTTCACCGGCCCTTTTCTTTTATCCGCCAATCTGAACAGATTGCCCCATCCCCTGCAAGAGGCCCTGCCCCATGATCCACGCGCTCACCCTGATCCTTGCCTGCCAATTGGCAGGCGAAACGCTGACCCGCCTTTTTGGCTGGCCTGTTCCCGGCCCTGTGCTGGGCATGGCAATGTTATTCGCGCTGATGCTGGCCCGACCACAATTGGCCGGGCAGGTTGTGCCCACGGGTGAAGGAATTTTGCGCCATCTGTCGCTTCTCTTCGTGCCGGCAGGGGTAGGGATTGTGGGCCATCTTGGCGCGCTGGGAACCTATGGCGCAGGGCTGGCGGTGGCGCTGGTGCTCTCTACTGTGCTGGGGCTGGCGGTGGGCGCACTGGCCTTTGTGGCCGTGGCGCGGCTGGTGGAAGGGGGCAAGCCCGATGCGTGATTTTGCCGATATCTGGTCATATCTGGCCCAAACCCCGCTCATCTGGCTCACCGCCACGCTGATCGCTTATCTCATTGGCGATTATCTGGCCCAGCGCGCAGGGCGTGCACCACTGGCAAACCCGGTGCTGATTGCGGTGGTGCTGCTCGCGGCGTTGCTTTGGGCCTCTGATACCAGCTATGCGCAGTATTTCGAGGGCGCGCAATTTGTCCATTTCCTGCTTGGCCCGGCCACTGTGGCGCTGGCCATCCCGCTTTGGCATCAGCGCCGCGCGCTGCGCCGCGCGCTCTTGCCTGTGCTGGCGGGGCTTGTGGCAGGCTCGGTAACTGCGGTGCTGGTGGCTTTGGCGCTTGGGCAGTGGCTGGGGCTTGGCCCCACTTTGCTGGCAACGCTTGCGCCCAAAGGCACAACAGCCCCTGTGGCACTTGGCATCAGCGAAAGCTTGGGCGGCTCACCCACGCTGACGGCCGTGCTGGTGATCCTGACAGGGATCATTGGCGCGGTGGTCGTCACACCGCTGATGAATGCGCTGCGCA
Organism: Roseinatronobacter sp.; assembly: GCA_022565265.1. Lineage (GTDB taxonomy): Bacteria > Pseudomonadota > Alphaproteobacteria > Rhodobacterales > Rhodobacteraceae > Roseinatronobacter. The sequence goes on from JAIUNA010000078.1 coordinate 10,334, forward strand.
TCCGCGATTGGCGCGCGCGCGGTCTGGCGGCCGGGGTGGCGGCACATGGTCTGGGCACGGCGCGGGCGTTTCAGGTCAATCCGCAGGCGGGGGCTTTTGCGGGCATTGGCATGGCGCTCAATGCCATGCTTACAGCCTTTCTGGCCCCTTGGGCGCTGCGCCTGTTTTTATAGGTGTAATGCGCTCAGCCATGCTCTTTCAGCAAGCGGCGCTTTTGCTTGTCCCAATCGCGCTTGGCCTCCGTCGCGCGTTTGTCGGCCAGCTTCTTGCCCTTGGCAATCGCGATTTTCAGTTTCACCAGCCCGCGATGGTTGAAATACATCACCAAGGGAACCAGCGTCATTCCGTCTTTGGCCGTTGCCGCCCACATCCGCGCCAATTCCTTGCGCGAGGCCAGCAATTTCCGCCGTCGCCGCTCATCATGGCCAAAGGTCTTGGCCTGCGCATAGGTAGCGATATAGGAATTGACCAACCACAATTCGCCATTCTCGATCGTGGCATAGCTTTCAGCGATATTGGCCTTGCCCGTGCGCAACGATTTCACTTCGGAACCCGTCAGCATGATCCCGCATTCCAGATCGCTCTCAATGGCATAATCAAACCGCGCGCGGCGGTTTTCGGCAATGATACGATAATTGGGATCAGATTTTTCAGCCATGGGGTGCAAATAAGGGGCCTTCGCCCCGCTGTCTAGGGCTTGAGCCGTACCTGCATCGTATTGCCCGCAGATTTCCGCAACTCAAACACGCCCGCGCGCGAAATCAACTCGCTCAGCTTCGCACAGCCATAATTGCGGCTGTCAAAATCGGGATTGGCCGCAACCACGAATTGCCCAAGCTGGCCCAAAGAAAACCATTCCTCATCCTTGTCGATATGGGCCATCGCAGCCTTGATCAGCGGCACCGCCTTTGATGGCTGCATGCGCCCGGCCTTGCCTGCGGGGTCTGGCTCTGTCTCTGGCAAGATATTCTCCACAAAGATGAACCGCTTGCATGCCTTGCGAAACGCCTCTGGCGTTTTTTGCTGGCCAATCCCGTAGACATCCAAGCCCTGCTCGCGGATACGCGAGGCAAGGCGCGTAAAATCGCTATCGGAACTGACCAGCACAAAGCCATCAAACCGCCCCGAATGCAGCAGATCCATCGCATCAATTACCAACGCGATATCAGAGGAATTCTTGCCCACAGTATTGGCGGGCTGGTGATGGGGCACAAGTGCGAGCATGGGCAGTTTCTCTTGCCAGCCAGACATCTGGCTGCGCGAGAAATCCCCATAGATGCGCCGCACGCTTGCCTCGCCCAAAGACGCGATTTCCTCGAAAATCGCCTCTGCCCATCTGGGCGAAGAGTTATCGGCATCTATCAGCACTGCCAAAAGCGGTATCCCTGCGCGCGCCATGCGTTTCTCCATTCATATTTGCCAAAATATCCCGGGGTAGGCCCAAAGGGCCGGGGGAAGCGCCCCCATTACACCCTGACAGCCTGCGATAAATAACAAATGCATCCACA